>JADGMZ010000020.1 GCA_015234495.1 Brevundimonas sp.
CAGTTCGAGAGCACGGCCGTCAGCGAAGCGGATGAGTTCGACGCCGGTCAGGTGGTCGCCGCCGTCGGGACCCTTGAGGATGAAATCGTCGCCGTCCATCAGCAGTCGGTAATCTGAGGCCGCCCCCGAAGCCATCAGCACGTCATTTCCGGAGCCGCCGTCAATTCGGTCATGACCGGAGCCGCCGGTGAGCACGTCGTCTCCGGCGCCGCCGATCAGGACGTCGTCGCCATCGCCGCCGAGGAGGGTGTCGGCGCCAGCCAGGCCCTCGAGGCGGTCGGCGCCCTGGCTGCCGGTGATGTGCGATCCCGCCGCGGCGCCGACGACGTGCTCGACGCCGTTGATGTAGATGCGGCCCACGCCCGTCTCCTGCTCGCCCGTGGCGCCGAGATCGAGGGTCAGATAGCCGCTGACCGCGGTGAAGTCGGCGACGTCGAACCCCTGGTCGCCGCGGAGGTAGAGCGTCGGGTCGCCGCTGGCCGCCTGTCCGGAGACGCGCAGAACGTCGGCCCCTTCGCCGCCATCCATCCACTGATCGCCGAAGCCGCCTATGATCTCGTCGTCGCCGCCGTGGCCGCTCAGCTTGTCGGACCCTCCTCCGCCGATGATCAGGTCGCCCCAGGCGCCGCTGTTGATGGTGTCATCACCGGCGCCGCCGTCGAGGAAGGTGGACGACAGTGCGCCCGCCGAACTCAGCTGATCGTCGCCATCGCCGCCCTCGACCAGACCGCCCCCGTTTATGACGTCGTTCCCGCCGTATCCGAACGATTGGTCCAGCGGGCCCAAGCCGCCCCAGATCAGGTCGTTGAAATCGCTTCCGTAGATCAGGTTGACGTCGTCGATCGTATCCACGTCGCCCGGGTGATTTCCCCCGGCGTTGAGTTGGCCGCCGCCGCCGCCGCCGTAGATGACATCCGAGCCGCTCCCGCCGTGGATGACGTTGTAGCCCGCCCCCCCGATGAGCGTGTCGTCACCGTCGCCGCCATAGATGTAGTTGGAATCAGTCCCGCCGAAAATCTCGTCATCGCCGGCGTTTCCGTAGAGGTAGTCGTTGCCGGCGCCGGCATGAATGACGTCATCCCCCGAAAGGCCGTAGATGACATCGTAGCTGTCCGTGCCATGGAGCACGTCCGCGCCGGCGGTCCCGCCCGGAGTGGTGATCAAGGTGTCTGGAGCGAAGGCGGCCTGCGTCAGGGCGGGCGTGCCGCCCAGGCGCACCACGTAGTCCGCATCGGTCAGGTCGCCGCTGCCGTCCAGATCGACGATCATGAAGGTCTCGCCACCGGAAGCCCAGGTCCAGATCTGGGCGAGGTCCGATCCGTACCCTGACGACGAGAACGACTGGCCCTCCTGCAGACTGAACAGGGTGTTGTCGAGAGCGCCGCGGAAGATCAGCGGCTGCTGATAGTGGCCAGGAAGACCAAGGTTGAACCTGTCGCCCTCGGCTTCATTGAAGTCGGTAATCAGGTGGAAACGGCCGAGCCCGAAATTGCCATCGTTGCTCGTCTGGATCAGGTCGAAGCGATCAGCGCCGGCGCCGCCGGTGACCGTGGTGGCGATCCTGCCGAAATAGAACAGGTCGTCGCCAGCGCCGCCGTCGGCGAGCAGATCGCCGTTGAAGCTGAGGATGTCGGCGCCGTCGCCGCCCAGCAGGGTGTCGCCGCCGTTGGCCGTATCGTCTTCGCCGCTGGACAGGATGTCCGCGCCCGCGCCGCCGTCCAGCAGGTCCCGCCCCTCGCGTGCGATCAGCGTGTCGTCGCCGTCCTCGCCGTACAGTTCGTTCGTGGTTCCGAGGTCTGTCTCCAGCGAGTTGTAGCGCATGCCCGCGTAGAGCAGGTCGTTGCCGAGGCCGCCACGAAGGATGTCATTGCCCGTTTCGCCAACCAGGAGGTCAGCGCCGTCGCCGCCATGCAGGTCGTCGTCCCCGGCCCCGCCGAAAATCTGGTCATCGCCGTCGAGGCCGTTGATGAAGTCGTCGCCCGCGGCGCCGGTGATCGTGTCGTCACCCTGGGTTCCGTAGTACTCGGCCATGAACGCTCCCACGCCCTCAGGTAGTGTTCGATCGGCCTACCAGATACAGCGGGCAATGCCGAGCGGGTTCGCCCATCCGGCCCCTCGTCCCGGATGGCTTGCCGCCTACGCCGCGCGCCGCAGCGCCGCGGGTGTCTTGACGAACAGGCCGGGGCGGCCGGCGACCGGGCGGAAGGCGATGCTGTCGCCGTCCAGGGCCTCCTCGGAGCCGAGGAACAGACAGCCGTCGTCGACCAGTCGGCGCTCCAGGTTCTCGAGAACCTGACCGCGACGGGCCGGCTCCATGTCGCCGAGCACATGGCGGCAGAAGATGACGTCGAAGCGGTGCTCGTCGGCCGGCGGGTCGAGCAGGTTGGCGCGGACGAAATGCACCGCGGCGCGCAGCTCGGGCCGGGCGATCCAGTTCTCGTCGGCCTGTTCGAACCACGCCAGCATGGTCTCGGCCTTGAGGCCGCGCTGGATCTCGAAGCCGGTGTAGGCGCCGGACCGCGCCTTCTCCAGCGCCCGTTGCGACAGGTCCGTGGCGACGATCTCGACCGGGAAGCCGGCGTCCAGCGCGGCGATGGCCAGCGACCAGGCCTCCTGGCCGGTCGAGCAGCCCGCCGACCACACCTTGACCGCAGCCCCGCCACGGGCCGCCGACAGGGCCGGCAGCAGCTCTCCGGCGAAGCTGTCGAAGGTGGCGCGGTCGCGGCGGAACCAGGTCTCGGGATTGAGCAGGGCCTCGATCACCGCCCAGCCGAGCGAGGCGACGGGGCGGGCCCACAGCGACGCCAGCATGGCGTCGACGGTCTCGTAGCCCTCGCGCCGGGCCAGCGGCCCCAGACGGTGCTCGGCCAGCTTCATGCGGTCGCGCGTCAGCCGGAAACCGGCGCGCGACGCCATCAGCGACTGCAGGCGATCGAAGGCGTCCGGCGACATGAGTTCAGACGGCCCCCACCTCGGCGAATTTCGACGTCAGGATCTCGCCGTCGAACGGCTTCATCACATAGTCGTCGGCGCCGGCGGACAGGGCCTCGGCGATGCGTTCGGCGCGGGTCTCGATGGTGCAGAACAGCACCTTGGGCGCGGCCCCGCCCGCCAGGGTGCGCAGCCGGCGCAGGAAGGTCAGCCCGTCCATCACCGGCATCGACCAGTCCAGCAGAATCACCTCGGGCATGACGCCGGCGCAGAAGGCCAGCGCCTCGGAGCCGTCGGCGGCCTCGTCGACCTCGAAGCCGAGGCCCTCGACAATGCGCCGCGCGACCTTGCGGATGATCCGGCTGTCGTCGACGATCAGGCAGGTTCTGGGGGTCAAGGACGGCTTCCAACTGGCGCACAACGCCTGCGTGTGCGCGTAGGCCCTATCATCACCGCGCTCCGGTTAACGACTCCTTGGGAAACCGGCTTAAGGCTCAGTTAGGCATGTGGGCGCTCAGGGCGACGCGGCCCTCGTCGACGGCGACCTCCAGCGAGCCGCCGGCGTCGTTCGCGGTCAGCCAGAGCCAGTAGGGCTGGATCCACTGGCCGGGCAGGCCTTCGGCCAGCGGACGGCCCGCCAGGCCGGCCACAGCCTCCGGCTTGAGGCGGGCGCGCGGGCCCTCGGCCACGCCCGCGATCGTCAGGCCTTCGCCGCGCGTGGCGGAGATGACGGCCGCGCCGCCCGAGGGCAGGGCGGCCATGGCCAGATAGGCCAGATTGACCAGCGCCCGGGACTGGGCCTTCGAGAAATCGCCGGCGTCGACCCGCCACTCCAGCGTCGCGCGACCGCCGTCGGTCAGGCCGGCGACCAGTTCGCCCAGCTCCGCACCCGAGAACCGCTCGGCCGAGGTCGAGGCCCCGAAGGCGACCCGGGCGAAGGCGACCAGCGCCACCATCTTCTTCGCGCTCGCCTCGATCAGTCCCATGGCGTCGTCGCGCATGTCCTGGGCGGTCGGGTCCTTGAGCAGGTCAAGACCGGAGCTGATCGCGCCGGCGGGGCTGATGAAGTCGTGGCACAGCTTGCCGGCGACCAGCGCCGCCAGGGCCTGGCCGTCGGGAAGGGGAGGGGCGGGGGCGGTGTCTGTCATCGGGCTCGAAAACAACAGGTGGTGGGTCGCGCGGACGCTGCCCTGATTTGCCGGTTCTTCAAACCGTCGCGATGGTCTATCGGAGCGGCCATGACAAAACGACTGACCACCGCCCTCGCCTCGGGCGCATTGACCGAGGCGCTGGCTGACATCGCCGAGGACGCCGCGCGCGTCATCCTGCCCTACTGGCGCAACGGCGTGGCGGCCGAGACCAAGGCCGACGACAGCCCGGTGACCCGCGCCGACCGCGAGGCCGAGGCCCTGATCCTGGAGCGGCTGGAGGCCCTGTATCCCGGCGTTCAGGCCGTGGCCGAGGAAGCCTCGGCGGCCGACGGCCTGCCCGCCCAGGCCGCCGACTGGTTCTGGCTGATCGATCCGCTGGACGGCACGCGGGGCTTCGTCGAAGGCCGCGAGAGCTACACCGTCAACATCGCCCTGGTGCACCAGGGGGCGGTCGTCGCCGGCGTCGTCACCGCCCCCGCCACCTCCACCACCTGGCGCAGCGGGGCGCCGGGGGCCGGGGCCTTCCGTCGCCGCTTCGGCGAGGCCTGGCAGGCCGTGCGGGTGCGCGACCGGCCCGCCTCGCCCACGGCCCTGCTGAGCCATTCGATGACCGACGAAGAGGCCGAGCGCCTCGCCTCGCGCCACGGCTGCAGCCAGTGGCAGGGTACGGATTCGTCGCTGAAATTCTGCCTGATCGCCGAGGGCCGTTTCGACGCCTATCCGCGCACCGGCCCGACCTCGGAATGGGACACGGCGGCGGGTCAGGCGGTGCTGGAAGCCGCCGGCGGACGGGTCATGGCCGAGGACGGCCAGCCGCTGCGCTATGGCAAGCCGTGCTTCGCCAACGGCGGGTTCGTGGCGCTGGGGGGATAGGGCGCAGGGGACTTGGGACGCTCTGCAGGCGCCGCCGGTTCTAGCCCTGATCGCTCATCCCCAGCCCCTCGTTCAGCGGCGTCGCCAGCACCGCGCGCTGCATCAGGGACGGCGCCCCCCACTCGCGGGCGGTTTCCGCGGCTTCGGCCAGCATCATTCCGACCGCGTGCGGCGGGAGGCCGGTCAACCGGCCCCTGGCGAGGCCGAGATGGGCCATGCCGATCTGGTCGGCGGCCCAGTCCAGCGGCTCCACCCGGACGGCGTCAGCCAGCCGCCGGCGGATGATCGCCTCCAGCGTGGTCAGCGCCTCGACATCTCCCATGGCTTCGGCCAGGGCGGCTTCGGCGCCGAGACGGCGTTCCCGGGCGAGGGCGCCGAGGATCAGGCCGGGCTCCCGGCTCAGCGCCTCGGCCTCGGCCAGGATCAGCAGCGGGGTGTCGCCGCCGGCCGCGGCCAGGCGGACGGCGACCCAGTCCAGGGGGCTGTGGTCCGGGGTGAACTGATCGGCGGCGGCGTCGAAAAGTTCGCGGCCCTGGGCCCGGGCCGCGGCGTTGTCGGCCAATTCGGCCAGGGCCATCAGCCCGCTTCCGGCGAGGGCCAGGGCGCGCGCCCGGGTCAGGGGCCGATAGTCGGGCGAGGCGGTCTCGACGAGGGCCCGCAGGTCACGTCCGGCCTGATCCAGCAGCCGGCCGTCGCGCCGGGCGACCCCCGCTTCCAGCGCCAGGGCGGCGCGGTCCATCCGCAGATCGTCCCCGGCCGTCGCAGGCAGGGCGCGGGCCCCGTGCAGGGCGGCGTCCAGCAGGGCCGCGGCGTCGAGCAGGGCGGCCGGCGAACCCGACAGCCGGGCCCGGCGCGCGCATAGCCGGGCGTGCAGCGCCGCCGCCGCCGCCCGGGTGGCGGGGCGCTCGGCCGTCAGCGACTGGGCGTCGGCGAGGGCCGCGTTCAGCGCGGCCGGGCCGCCGAACAGGTCGAAGCGCAGCAGGTGGATCTCGCCGGACTCGATCGCGGCGGCGGCGGTCTCGTCGGGGGCGGTGGTGTGACGCGCCGCGTCCGAGGCGCATTTGGCGGCGCGGTCGAGGCTTTCGCGCCGGCCGGTCCGCCGGGCGTGCTCGCGCCACAGGCCGGACGCCCGCAGCCAGCTGTCGAACGGACGAGCGCAGGACACCCGGCCGGCGTCGACCGCCTCGCGCCGCGCCTCGGCCTCGACCAGGTCGGCGCCGATCAACTCAATCCAGCCGAGATCCTCGCTTTCGCGCGCCTTGTCGAACAGCTTTCTCAGGTCCCGGCCGAATTCGAACATGGGTCTGACCCGCGCTCCGTCCCGCTTCGGGACTGACAGCCGTCCCTCTCGCTTCCAATGCAAACGCAGCGCCGTCCGGGAGGTTCGCTTCAGGCGCGCCCGCCCTGAACCGCAAGCCACGCCAGCAGCCGCCGCGCGACCGGCCCGGTCTGGTCGCGGCGGTCCAAGACGGATCAGATGCCGCCCGAACGGCGGAAGCGGTTCCGCGCCGAGTAGATGCGGGCGTCGGTGGGATCGGCCTCCAGGGCGCGGCGAAGGAAGTCGCGCGCCATGTCCCAATGCCGGGTCTGCTCCGCCTCGTCGGTCGCGGCCGCCCCGCGCCCGGTCGCCAGGTCCGCCATCAGGATCAGGCCCTCGACATTGGTCGCCTCGCGTTCGAGCGCGCGGGTCAGGGCCGTCTCGGCGGCGACCTGGTCGCCCCAGCGCATCTCGGCGCGCCCGAGGGCGACCAGCGCCAGCGGATCATCCGGGTAGCGGCCTGCGGCGGTCCGCAGCGCCTCGAGAAGCGCGGGTCCGTCGACCCCGTCCGGATCCCAGGCGCGGGCGTTGATCGCCGGCAGAAGTACCGCGTCGGCCGCGGGCGAAAGGGGCGTCACGGTGATCGTCGGGCTGATGGGCGGAATGTCGACCTTGGCGTAGGTGAGACGTCCGCGGACGTGGGCGCGAAGCGCGGCCGTCAGCTGATCCGGCGTCATGGCGAAGATCGCCTGCCAGGCCTCCACCGGGTCCTGGCCGCCGTTGACCGCGTTGACATAGGCCGACAGGTTTCTCACCCGGTCCGTATCGGCGAGCAGCCAGTGGGTCAGGGCCCAGGACTGGGCGTAGAACATCCCCCGGCCGGCCTCGCTGTCGATCACGAGCGAGCTGTCGGCGCGCAGCATCTGGTCCATCGGCAGCCAGCGGTTCTGCTGCAGGGCGCGCATCCGCGCCTGGCTGGGCAGGCCGAAGGACGCCTCGCCGCCCTCGGTCACCGTCGCCGTGGCGAAATACTCGGCGAACCCTTCCCGGAACCACGCCGGGTACCGGGCATTGCCGGCCCGGGCCATGGCGTGGTGGCTGTACTCGTGCAGCAGAAGATCGTCGCTTTCACCCCGCACGAGCACCGCGAAGACGTCGTTCTCGCTGGTCGAATAGTAGCCGTCGATGCCGGCCGGAAGGCCGGGAACGGCGACCCGCAGCGCCCGGCCGTCGCCCACCAGGTAGACCGGGAGCCTGCGGGCCTCGGCCGCCTGGCCGCCGCCCAGGCGGGAGGTCAGCAGCGCGTCGAACCGCTCCAGCCGGGCCGTATAGTCGCGCAGCGATCGCTCCGACCCGTCGCTATAGACGATGAAATTCTGGCTGTCGGCCCGACGCCACTGCGCGAGCGCTGCGGACGGAGTCAGCGCGATCAGCGCGACGGCGATCAGAAGACGGCGAACGGATGCAGGCAAGGTCGGTCCCCCCAAGAGCCTTCCTCCTTAGAACCGGGTTTGCAGCGGCCCGTCTACCCCCGGGCGCCGGTGCGACATGAGGCGCGTCGGTGCGGCGGCGCCTTGCAAAGGCGCCGGGCAGAGGCCTTGTAGGGTCCATGCTCATCCGTCGCCTCGTCCAGCTCCATCTCGGCCTCGCCCTGTTCGGCTTCGCCCTCGCCCTGATGGTGCGGGCGACGCTGGGCCTCGATCCCTGGACCGT
>JADGMZ010000021.1 GCA_015234495.1 Brevundimonas sp.
AAGGTGAACATCGCGACCAGCACCGCCGCCAGCCGCCTGGGGACGAGATGAGCCAGGGCGGTATGCGCGGCCTGTCTCCCGTTCTCCGCCTTCATCGCCTTCAGCCGCGCGAACACGTCTACGCCCGGGGCCATGCTGACCGATATCGCCTCCCCCTCGCGCCAGTAGGAGCTGATCTGCAGCACGCTCGGGCCGCTGAGCCCCCGATGGGTGAACAGCAGCCCCTCGGCGAACCTGGTCCTGCCGTGGGAAACCACCGCCTCGACCGATACGCCCGCCAGCGGCTTCAGCCGCTCCAGCAGCCCCGCCTCGAATGTCAGGGGAACCAGGGCGGGCCGGGTCTCGGTCACCCTCAGGCCGAACGCCCGCGCCGTGTCATAGGCCCAGCCCGTGGCCCCCATCTTGGGGATCGACTTGCCCCCGGTCGCCAGCACCAGCGAAGCGGCCCGCACAGTGGAGCCGTCCGACAGCGCGGCCTCGAACGCGTCGCCGGACCGGCCGACCCGCGCCACGCCGACGCCCAGGGAGAGGCGCACGCCCGCCTCGCGGAGGTCGTCGGCGAGCATGCGGATGATCTGCCTGGCCGAGTCGTCGCAGAACAGCTGGCCGAGGGTCTTCTCGTGCCAGGCGATGCCGGCCCGATCGACCCGTTTGACGAAGTCGTGCGGGGTGAACCGCTTCAGCGCCGAGGTGGCAAAGCGCGGGTTCTCGCCGAGGAAATTGGCCGGGCCGGTCCCCAGGTTGGTGAAGTTGCAGCGGCCGCCGCCGGAGATGCGGATCTTCTCGCCGGGAGCGCGGGCGTGGTCGATCAGGCGCACGGAGCGACCGCGGCGGCCGGCTTCGATGGCGCACATCATGCCCGCCGCGCCGGCTCCGACGATCAGCACATCCACCTGTTCGGCCTTCATCCGCCCGCGTTAGCAGGCCGGACGCCGGGCGGCGAGGCCTGTCCTATTGGGTCGCGAAATAGCCGACCGCGGTCCCGAACTGGCCGACCAGGTCCAGCCACACAGCGGTGGGATCGGTCAGCTGCTCGACCTCGGCGCTGTGGACCAGGAGGTCGTACTGGACCACCGCCGTGGGTTCGCCGCCCTCTTCGGCCGGCAGGAAATAGGCCTTGAGGAAGCGATGGTCCCGATTCCAGTCGTTGACCATCGCCTGAGTGACGTTCGGATTGGCGAAGCTGGCCGAATACTGGATCGCGCCGCAGCGGTCGTCGCGGCAGTCGTAGAAGAACACCACCCAGTGCAGCGGATCATCGTCGACGCTGATCCAGGTGTAGCCGTCCTCGCGCTGGACCGGACCGACCTGCCCGCCCTTGGCGATCAGCCAGGCCCGCACCGCCTCGACCGTCACGGCGGGATCGGCCGCAGCCTGGACGGCGGCGGGGGCGCCCGCGGCGACGGCCGGCATGGCGGCGGCGGGCGCAGCGAGGGCGAGGCCGAGGGCCAGGATGGGGGCGGCGAAACGGATCATGCGGGTCTCCTCGAGCCTGCAGCTACCGATGGATGCGCGGCGAAAGCAAGGCGTCAGGCCCGTTCACGCGCCAGCCATTCGGCGCCGGCCATCTCGTTCAGGCGCGAGGCCGTGCGCTCGAACTCGAAGGCCCCGATGCCCTTTCGATAGAGCGCTTCCGGCGCGGCCTCGGCGAGGGCGACCAGCCGCGTGCCCGCCTCGTAGAGAGCATCGATGAGGGTCACGAAGCGCCGCGCCTCGTGGTGATTGGCGGGGCCGAGCACCGGCACGTTCTCGAGGAAGAGGGTGTGAAACCGTTCGGCCACGGCCAGATAGTCCTGCGGTCCCAGCGGCCGGGCGCACAGCTCTTCGAAGGTGGCGCGGGCCAGGCCGCCGTCGGTGCGCTCGATGACGACGTCCCGGCCCAGCACCGTCAGATGCGCCGGACATTCCTCCTGCTCGCCCTTGAGATCCGACCACAGCGCCTCGAACCCGGCCCGCGCCGCCGCGTCCGCCGGGGTGAACCAGACCCGGTCGCCCATCAGCCGGTCCAGACGCCAGTCGCGGGCGCCGGCCACCGACACCACCTCGCAGCGCGCCTCGATCAGGTCGATGAAGGGCAGGAAGAGCTCGCGGTTGATCCCGTTCAGGTACAGCTGGTCCGGGGCCCGGTTCGAGGTCACGGCCAGCACCACCCGCTGTTCGAACAGGGCCTCGAACAGTCGGCCCAGGATCAGGGCGTCGGCGATGTCGGTGACCTGCAGTTCGTCGAAACACAGCAGCCGCGCCTCGGAGGCGATCAGCTCGGCGACCGGCCGGATCGGATCGTCGCCCTTCCATTGGCCGAACACGACCTTGCGCGCCGCCGCGTCGCCCTCGCGCCACTGGCGGATCAGCGCATGGACCCGGGCCATGAAGGCGTGGAAGTGGGCCCGTTTCTTCCGCTTCTCCGGCGCACAGGCGTAGAACAGGTCCATCAGGATGGACTTGCCCCGCCCCGGCGGCCCCCACAGATAGACCCCGCGCACCTCCGGCGGGCCTCCCAGCAACCCGCCCAGCGGCCCCTTGCGCCCGAGGTCGATTTCGACCCGCGCCAGCGCCTCGACCACCGGAACCTGCGACGGATCGGGGGTCAGCCGGCCGTCGGCCAGGCGTTTCTCATAAGCAGCGCGAATGCGTGATCCCATCGATCTCGGGCTTAGCGAGCGCCGTCGCCGCTGAAAAGCGATTGCTTCGCGGCTGCGAAAGCCCACATAGGACGCTCGCCTTGAAACCGCGCCCATCCGGCGCGAAATGCGCGACCACGCTGATCAACGGGATTGAAGACCATGGGCTATCGCGTCGCCATTGTGGGCGCTACCGGCAACGTCGGCCGGGAGATGCTGAACATCCTCGAGGAACTGGAATTCCCGGTCGACGAGATGCACGCCGTCGCCTCGCGCAAGTCCAAGGGCATGGACGTCGCCTGGGGCGACAGGACCGTCAAATGCCAGGACATCGAGGGGTTCGACTTCGCCACGGTCGACCTCGTGCTGATGAGCGCCGGCGGCGACGTCTCGCGCCAGTGGTCCGAGAAGATCGGCAAGGCCGGTCCGATGGTGATCGACAACTCCTCGGCCTTCCGCAAGGACCCGGACGTGCCGCTGATCGTGCCGGAGGTGAACCCGGACGCCATCAAGCTGGCCACGAAGAAGAACATCATCGCCAACCCCAACTGCTCGACCGCCCAGCTGGTCGTGGCGCTGAAGCCGCTGCACGACGCGGCCAGGATCACCCGGGCGGTGGTCTCGACCTACCAGTCGGTGTCGGGGGCCGGGAAGGAGGGGATGGACGAGCTGTGGAACCAGACCAAGGCCATCTACGGCCTCGGCGACGCCACCCCGAAGCTGTTCCCCAAGCAGATCGCCTTCAACGTCATCCCCTACATCGGCTCGTTCCGCGACGACGGCTATACGGACGAAGAGGCCAAGATGTGGGACGAGACCCACAAGATCCTCGATCCGGACATCAAGCTGACCGTGACCTGCGTGCGGGTGCCGGTGTTCGTCGGCCATTCGGAGGCGGTGACGCTGGAGTTCGACCGCCCGATCAGTCCCGACGAGGCGCGCGCCATCCTGCGCGAGGCCCCCGGCGTCATGGTCATCGATAAGCAGGAGCACGACGGCTACATCACCCCCGTCGACGCTTCGGGCGAGCACGCCGTCTATGTCTCGCGCATCCGCAAGGATCCGACGGTCGAGAACGGGCTGTCGCTGTGGGTGGTCTCCGACAACCTGCGCAAGGGCGCGGCGCTCAACGCCGTGCAGATCGCCCAGCTGCTCGACGAGACCGGGACCATCAAGCCGTCGTCCGGTTACCGCACCCTGACCGTCTGACCGTCCGGCCGCCGCTCCCCCGGCCAAGGAGATGACCATGCCGCCCGCACCCGGCGCCGCCGACCAGGGCCGCGCCGCCCTGCTGTCCGCCTTCGCCTGCTACGGCCTGTGGGGCGTCATGCCCCTGCTGTTCATGGGCCAGGCGGCGGTCGGTTTCGACGCCCTGGAGATCCTCGCCCACCGCGCCCTGTGGTCGGTGGCCGTGGCCGGGCTGCTGGTCTGGCTGGCCAGACAGGGCGGCCAGGTCCGCGCCGTCTTCGCCTCGCCCCGGACCCTGGGCTGGCTGGCCTTCTCGACCCTGCTGATCGGGCTCAACTGGGGCGTCTATGTCTGGGCCACGACCCACGGGGCGACGCTGGAGGCCAGCCTCGGCTACTACATCAACCCGCTGCTCAACATGATCGTCGGGCTGTGGCTGTTCCGCGAGCGGATCGACCGCTGGGGCTGGGCGGCCATCGGCCTGGCCGCCGTCGGGGTGCTGCTCCAGGCCCTGGCCCTGGGCCGGCCGCCGTGGATCTCGATCGTGCTGGCGATCAGCTTCGCCACCTATGGGGTGATCCGCAAGCGCGTGCCGATCGACGCCCAGGCCGGCCTGCTGGTCGAGTGCCTGCTGCTGCTGCCGTTCGGCCTGGCCTGGGTGCTGTGGCTGCAGTCGGCCGGGGCCGGGGTGGCCTTCGACAGCCCGGTCAACACCCTGTGGGCCCTGGCCAACGGCCCGGCCACGGTGCTGCCGCTGGCCTTGTTCGCCTGGTCGGCGCGGCGCCTGCCGCTGTCGACCATCGGCTTCATCCAGTTCCTGGCCCCGACCCTGCAGTTCATGGTCGGCGTCTGGGCCGGCGAGGCCCTGACCCCGCTGAGGGTGCTGTCCTTCGTCTTCATCTGGGGCGGAGCGGGGGTGTTCGCCGCCGCGGCCCTGATGCGGGTGCGGGCGGCGCGTCAGGCGCTGAAGGCGTCGGCGGAGCCGGTCTAGGGGCGAGGGGCGAGGGGCGAGGGTCAGGCGCGGAGTTCTCCCTCCCCGGCACGGGGAGGGGTGGTCGACGCGCAGCGGCGACCGGGCGGGGAGGGCTCGGCGACACAGCCGCGAGACTGCTGGAAAAATCGAGTCGACAGAGTCGACAGGGTCGACATCGGCGGGGCTGCGAAAAGCGGAGTCGACAGAGTCGACAGGGTCGACATCGCGGCCGGGTCGCCGAGCCCTCCCCACCCGGCCGCTGCGCGGCCCCCCTCCCCTGAAGGGAGGGAGAGGCGGTGAGAAAATTCGAGTCGACAGGGTCGACATGGTGACGGCGCGGCCTGGGCGGCGGCGCGGGGAGGTTCGGTTGTCAAAGACCGGTCCCGGCGAGGCGGGGCTCGTCAGTATGCGGCCGCGCGCTCCCCAGGCGGACAGATGGCGCCTGGAAACGGCCGGAGCGTTGATCGGGCAGGGGAATGCCGGGACTTCCCGTGCGGGAATCCGGGAATCGCCGGCGCCGCAGCCGCGACGCCTCGCCGCGCGGGGCTCGTGCAGGCCCGCCCGGGGGCCCAGTTAAGGGGCTGACGCGAGGAGAATTGAGATGAGCTTCAAGGACAGAACGGCCCTGGTCACCGGCGGCGGCTCGGGCATCGGCGAGGCCATCGCCCATGAGCTGGCGTCGCTGGGCGCCCGGGTGGTGGTGGCCGACATCAGCGAGAAGGGCGCCGCGCGCGTGGCCCGGGCGATCCGCGACGCCGGCGGGCAGGCGGCGCCCTTCGTCGCCGACAGCGCCAGCCCCGGGGACAACGAAAAGGCCGTGGCCTTCGCGGTCGAGACCTTCGGCCAGCTGAACTACGCCGTGAACAACGCCGGCATCGGCGGCGCCAGCGCGCCGGCCGGCGAGGTCGATCTGGACGACTGGAAGCGGGTCATCGACATCAACCTGAACGGGGTGCTGTACGGGATGCGCCACCAGATCCCGGCCATGCTGGAGGCGGGCGCCGGCGAGAGCGCCATCGTCAACATGGCCTCGATCCACGGCACAGTCGCGGCGCTGGGCAACGGCGCCTATACGGCGGCCAAGCACGGGGTGGTGGGGCTGACCAAGAATGCGGCGGCGGAATACGGGCCGCAGGGGCTGCGCATCAACTGCGTCGGCCCGGCCTATATCGACACGCCGCTGCTGGAGAACCTGCCCGACGAGGCCCGCCAGGGCCTGGTCGCCAAGCATCCGCTGGGCCGGCTGGGCCGGCCGGAGGAGGTGGCCAGGCTGGTGAGGTTCCTGCTGTCGGAGGACGCGTCCTTCATGACCGGCGGGTATTATCTGGTCGATGGGGGGTATACGGCGGTGTAGGGCGACGGCGTGGCCTCCCCCGCTACGCGGTGGAGGATTTGGGGCGTCCCGGCTCTCCGCTTCGCTTCGGCCGGGATGACAAGGCCGCGGCGCGGCTTCCGGGATGACAAGGGTTGGGCCTATCCTCGCCACCGGATGCAGCGGAAAGGACGCAGGGATGGCGGAGACGGGCCACTATCTCGCAGTGTTCACCTCGAACAAGACCGGCCCGAAATGGCGGGCCTGGTATGCGATGAGCGCGGCCGAACAGCAGGCCAAGGCCGAGGTCGGCGTCGCCGCGGTGAAGGCGTGGGACGAAGCCCACCGGGACGTCATTGTCTACCAGGGCGGGCCGCTGGGCCCGACCAAGCGGGTGTCGGAGGACGGCGTCACGGACACGGTCAACGAACTGACCGTGTTCATGGTGGTGCGCGCCGACAGCCACGAGGCGGCGGCGCGGATCTTCGAGGACCACCCGCACTGCACGATCTTCGTGTGCGACGCGGTGGAGGTGATGCCGCTGTTGGGGGAGTGAGCCGGGGCGTCCGAATTTGACGGAGCGGGATGGTAGCGTCTCTCTCAAGGCGGGAGGACGGCCATGGAGATCAACAAGGAGCGGCGCGAGCGGTGGGAGCGCCTCACCAAGGATGACGCCTTCAATCAGTGGCTGCGGCCGCAGGTGACGGCGGCGGATGGAACGCTGGACCTGGAGCGTTTGCACGCCATCGCCCTGAGCTACGGCATCGACCGGCGCGCGCAGTACGCGCACCTGAACCCCGGCCAGCAGCGCATGAACCTCGGCAACATGCTGAGGAAGGCCGTGCCGCCGGAACACTATGGAGGATCACCCCGGTCGGAGAAGCTGGCGTCAATCGCCACCGCGCCGGCAGGTCTCGCCGAGCCGCCGGGAAGCGAGCCCCCGCTGGCCCGGGCGACGATCCGGGAACTGCTGACCCTGCACGCCGAGGTTATGGAAGAGCTGCGGCGCCGAGAGGTGGTGCGAACCTCGAACAGCCCGGTCGGCGACTATGCTGAACTGTTGTTCTCCACGGCGTTCGGATGGGACCTGGCGAATAATTCCGCGGCCGGTCATGACGCCACCGATGCCGAAGGTCTCCGCTATCAGATCAAGGGGCGGCGGTTGACCAGCCACAATGGGTCACGCCAGCTGAGCTTCCTGCGCCGATTGCCTGAGAAGAAGTTCGACCACCTCGCCGCCGTCCTGTTCGACGCCCGATACCGCGTGAAGCGCGCAATCATTCTGCCGCACGAGGGGCTGGAGGCACGTTGTCGCTACAGCAAGCACGCCAATGGCTGGCTGCTGCGGCTGGAGGACAGTTGCTGGGAGATGCCGGGGGCGCGGGATGTCACCGCTGATATCCGAAAGGCGGCGGAGGCAATGTAAGAGACGACATGCGCTTCATCGAAGATTTCAGCGACGAACGAAATAAGGCGTGGTGCATCCATTGCCGGAAGCCGGTTTCCGATGTGCCAGCGAATAAGGACCACGTGCCGTCGAAGTGCCTTCTTTCCAAGTCTCTCCGTGAACGGGGCCAGCGATGGGATGCAGGCACCGGAGGCGAGGACGATTACCTGCCTCAAGTGCTGATTTGTAAAAGCTGTAACTCCGGGTTTTCAGAGGATGAAGCGTACCTTCTGTGCGTCTTGCACGCCGTGATCGCGGGAAGTTTTACCCCCGATAAAGCCAAGCATCCAGAAGCGGCCAAGGTGCTGCGGAGCAATCGACATATAGTGAAAGCGCTCAGCGCCGGGCCAGAGGGACAACTTCCGCTGTTT
>JADGMZ010000022.1 GCA_015234495.1 Brevundimonas sp.
TTCTGCTGATGCTCAGCGGCCTGTACATGTTCGCCCAGCCGTACCTGGAACGGCGGCGCGGAGGAGGGACCGGAACATGAGCGCCGACCAAGCTGCTGACGAGGAGTCCGGCTCCCGGTCGGTCGATGCGAAGATCGCCTCGGTCGAAGGCTGGCGGGGCGAGGCCCTGGCGCGCGTCCGCCAGCTCATCTTCGAAGCCGACCCCGAGGTCGTCGAATCCGTGAAGTGGCGGAAGGTCTCGAACCCGCTGGGCGTCCCCACTTGGGATCAGGGTGGGATCATCTGCACCGGCGAAACCTACAGGGACAAGATCAAGCTGACCTTCGCCCGGGGCGCGGCCCTGCCGGACCCGTCGGGCCTGTTCAACGCCGGGCTGGACGGCGGCACGCGCCGGGCGATCGATCTGCGAGAAGGCGCGGAGCTGGACCCTGCGGCCTTCAAGGCGCTGATCCGCGAGGCGATCGCTGCCAACGCCCGGGCGAAGCCGGTCAGATCGAGAAGCTGACGCCGCAGCCGCAGCTGGAGGCGGCGTTCGGATTGCGCACCACGAACTGGGCGCCCGAAAGGTCGTCGACGAAGGCGATCTCGGAGTTCTTGAGGAAAGGCAGGGAGACGGGGTCGACCACGGCGGCCTGGCCTTCGGTTTCGATGCGCAGGTCGTCCGCCTCGGCGGTCTCGACCAGTTCGAACCGATACTGGAAGCCGGAACAGCCGCCGCCGTCCACCGCCACGCGCAGCAGGACGGGATGGCCCTCGGCCTCGGCCAGCTTCGCCAGACGGCGGGCGGCGCTGTCCGACAGGGTCAGTCCGTGACCGCCGGAAGCCGGGGAAATCTGAAACGCGGGGGTGGAATGGACGCTGCTCACGGGGGTGTATATGAGGCCCCGGCAGGCGTTCGCAAAGCCCGCCGACAACAAGAGCCGCCGACCTTGGTCCCTGAACGCGCGCCGTACGCCGAATATCCCGAGCACAGCCGCGGCCGGCTGACGCCCGAGCCGATCAGCCGCACCCGCAACGCCTATGCCCGCGACCGCGACCGGATCATCCACGCCACCGCCTTCCGTCGGCTGAAGGAAAAGACGCAGGTGTTCGTGGCCCACGAGGGCGACCACTACCGCACCCGCCTGACCCACAGCCTGGAGGTGGCCCAGATCGCCCGGTCGCTGGCCCACGCCCTGAGGCTGGACACGGACCTGGCCGAGACGGTGGCCCTGGCGCACGACCTGGGGCATCCGCCGTTCGGCCATTCCGGCGAGGATGAGCTGCAGGCGCGCATGGCCCCGTATGGCGGCTTCGACCACAACGTCCAGACCTTCCGCGTGGTCACCAAGCTGGAAGAGCGCTACCCGGGCTTTGACGGGCTGAACCTGAGCTGGGAGACCGTCGAGGGGGTGGTCAAGCACAACGGTCCGGTCAGCCACCGGCTGGACGAGCCGGCCTGGCGGGCCATCGCCGACTATGCGCCCGGCTGGGACCTGCGGCTGGACAGTTTCGCCTCGCTGGAGGCGCAGGCGGCGGCGCTGGCCGACGACATCGCCTACAACAACCACGACGTCGATGACGGGGTGCAGGCGGGCCTGTTCACCCTGGCCGACCTTGCGGAGGTGCCGCTGATCGGGCCGGTGCTGCGCGGCGTCCGCAAGGACTGGCCCGATATCGATGAGCGCATGGTGCGGATCGAGGCGGTGCGCCGGATGATCGGCGTCATGATCGAGGACGTGCTGGCCGAGACCGAGGCGCGTCTGGAGGCCGACGGCGTCCGCTCGACCGAGGACGTGCGGATGGCCGGCCGCCCGCTGGTCGCCTTTTCGCATGGCATGCTGGCCGATCTGGGCGTGCTGCGGAAATTTCTCTTCGAGCGCATGTACCGGCATTACCGGGTCAACCGAACGCGCAGCCAGGCGCGGCGGCTGCTGGGGGAGATGTTCGAACTGTTCATGGCCGATCCGGGCACCTTGCCGCCCGAGTGGTCGGGCAAGGCCGGGACGGCGGACGAGGCGCGGCGGGCGCGGGCGGTGTGCGACTACATCGCCGGCATGACCGACCGCTACGCCATCGAGGAGCACAAGAAGCTGTTCAGCCTCGACCTGGGCCTGGATCTTTGAACCCTCTCCACCTCCGTCATCCTCGGACCTGATCCGAGGATCAGAGGCGAAGCCGGGTTGTGCGGTGGAGACGGCGTCCGCCGATCTTCGACGGAGCACCGGACGGTCTGGCCCTCGGGTCGAGCCCGAGGGAGACGGGGCGGGGGACGCGATCCGGCCTGAAAAAGGACTCGGACCGGACTAGAGTGGGGGTTCCGCGCGTCGATTCGCGTGGTGAGACGGAAGGCGCGGCCATGTCCCACGAAGATCCCTATCGCCCCAACCCGGGCCGCGACCGCGGCGCCTATACGCCGCCGACCGACGATGACCTGCCGTTCAACCGCCAGGGCTACGACCCGCGCCGGGGCGGCGGTGGAGGGGGCGGCGGCGGCAAGGCCCCGCCGCTGACGCTGATCATTTCGGCCGTCGTGCTGCTGATCCTGATCGTGGCGGTGGTGGTCTATTACCGCGCCGGGCCGCGCTCGTCGGAGGACGCCCCGCCCGCCATCGGCGCCCCGGTCGGCGAAATGAAGGCCCCCGTGCCGCTCGAGGCGCAGCCGGTCGACCCGACCGCCGGCATCGAGGTCTATTCCGAGACCCCCGCACCGGCGACGGAGCCCACCTTCGTGCCGCCGCCGGAAGCGGTGCAGCCGCGCCCGGCCCCGCGCCCGGTCGAGACCGCGCCGGCCCCCGCGCCCACGCCCGCCCCTCCGGCCAGGAAGGCCGAGCCGGCTCCGGCGGCGACCGGCGGCAGCTCGGCCGTCCAGATCGGCGCCTTCTCCACTCCCAGCATCGCCGAGCGCGAGTACAACTCGGTGGTCGGCCGCTATCCGCAACTGACCCAGGGCGGCAGCCGCCGGGTGCAGGAGGTGACGGCGTCCAATGGATCGACTGTCTATCGCACCACTGTCACCGGCCTGAGCCGCGAGCAGGCCGCCGGCCTGTGCGACGCCATCAAGGCTTCGGGCGGGGACTGCATCGTCCGGTGACGCGTTCGGCGGCGATCTATGGCTGCAGCGGGCGCAGGCTGACCGCGGAAGAGAAGGCCTTCTTCGCCGAGGCCCGGCCGTGGGGCTTCATCGTGTTCCGGCGCAATGTCGACAGTCCGGACCAGATGCGCGCCCTGACCGACGAGATGCGCGACTGCGTGGGGGATTCCGACGCGCCGGTGCTGATCGACCAAGAGGGCGGACGGGTCCAGCGGATGGGGCCGCCGCACTGGCCGAAATATCCGCCGGCCGAGGCGTATCTGAAGGCGGCCAACGATCCGCTGGCGGCGCGCGAGCTGGTGCGGCTGGGCGCGCGTCTGATGGCCCACGATCTCAAGGCGGTTGGGATCAACGTCGACTGCGCGCCGGTGCTGGACACGCCGGTCCCAGGCTCTCACGAGATCATCGGCGACCGCGCCTGGGCGCGCGACCCGGCGACGGTGGCCATGCTGGGCCGCGCGGCCGCCGAGGGGCTGCTGGCCGGCGGGGTGCTGCCGGTGATCAAGCACATGCCGGGGCATGGCCGGGCTTTCGCCGACAGCCACCACGACCTGCCGGTGGTGCATGCTGACCTGAAGACCCTGGACAGCTGGGACTTCGCGCCGTTCCGGGCCCTGTCCGACATGCCGCTGGCGATGACCGCGCATGTGGTCTTCGACGCGGTCGATCCGAAGCATCCGGCCACGACGTCGAAGAAGGCACTGAAGCTGATGCGGGGCGAACTCGGCTTCGGCGGGCTGATCATGACGGACGACCTGTCGATGAAGGCGTTGTCCGGGAATCTGCGCGAGCGGGCCGGGGCGGCGCTGAAGGCTGGCTGCGACGTGGTCCTGCACTGCAACGGGGACCTGGACGAGATGCGGTCGGTGGCCGAGGGGACCGGCGCGCTGAATGGCAAGGCGATGAAGCGGGCGCAGGCGGCGCTGGCCCGGATCGTGCGCGAGGTCGAGCCGCTCGAGGTGTTTGCGGCTCGGGACCGGTTCGACGCCCTGATGGCCGGACGGCTGGAGGCGGCGCGCGGGCCGGACGTCGGGGAGGCCCGGGCATGACCGAAGCCTTCCAGCCCAATCTCGATTTCGCCGCCGCCGACCAGGTCGAGGCGGGCGAGGCCTTCGTGGTCGATCTGGAGGGCTATGAGGGACCTCTGCACGTGCTGCTGGCTCTGGCGCGGACGCAGAAGGTCGACCTGCTCAAGCTGTCGATCACGAAGCTGGCGGAACAGTATCTGGCCTTCGTGCAGGAAGCGCGGCGGCGGAATTTCGCGCTGGCGGCCGACTATCTCGTGATGGCGTCTTGGCTGGCCTATCTGAAGTCGCGGCTGCTGCTGCCGCGCACCGACAAGAAGGGCGACGAGCTTCCGGCCGAGGAGATGGCCGCCGCCCTGGCCTTCCGGCTGCAGAAACTGGAAGCGATGCGCCGGGCGGTCGAAGCCATCCAGTCGCGGCCGCAACTGAAGCGCGACGTCTTCACCCGCGGCGACCCGGAGGCGACGGTAATCGTGCCGTCCGACCGCATCGACGCCAGCCTGTACGAACTGATGGCCGCCTATGTGACACAGCGGCGGCGCGAGGAGCAGCGGCGCTACAATCCCGGCCAGCGGGTCGAGGCCTTCGGTCTGGAGGCGGCGCGGGACTGGCTGCGCGAGGTGCTGCCGCGGCTGGAGGACTGGACGCCGCTGGAGCGGGTGGCGCCGGAGAAGCACGGGGCGGAGGGGCCGTCGCAGGCCAGCTTCACCGCCTCGACCCTGTCGGCCAGCCTGGAGCTGGTCAAGGAGGGGGCCATGGAGGTGAAACAGGCCGAGGCGTTTGCGGAGCTGTATCTGAAGCGCCGGGGCGTGGGGCAGGTGCTGGAGCTGACGCCGTGATGGCCACCTTCCGCTCATCCCCGCGAAAGCGGGGACCCAGTGATTTGGGTGATGACCGGCCGATGGCGGGTCGCTTAGGCTTGTCCGGAAACGCCGGCGTTTCGCTGGACAGGACTGGGTCCCCGCTTTCGCGGGGATGAGCGGATAAAATGGGAATTCAGTTCGCACCCGATCATCTGGAGATCGAACGCCGGGTCGAGGCGCTGCTGTTCGCCGCCGCCGGGCCGCTGTCGGCGGCCGATATCGCGCGGCGCCTGCCCGAGGGCGCGGACGTCGGCGGGGCCATCTCGGCCCTGCGCGAGCGCTATCAGGGACGGGGGGTGGAGCTGGAGTGCGTCGCCGACCGGTGGCGGTTCCGGACCGCGCCGGACCTGTCGTTCCTGATGACCGAGGAGCGCGAGGAGCCGCGACGGCTGTCGAAGGCGGCGCTGGAGACCCTGGCGATCATCGCCTATCACCAGCCCTGCACCCGGGCCGAGATCGAGAGCGTGCGGGGGGTGTCCCTGTCCAAGGGCACGCTGGACCTGCTGCTGGAGATGGGGTTCGTGCGGCTGAAGGGCCGGCGGCGGACGCCCGGGCGGCCGGTGACCTACGCCACGGCGGAGAAATTCCTCGAGCATTTCAGCCTGTCCAGCCTCTACGACCTGCCGGGGGTGCAGGAGATGAAGGCGGCGGGGCTGCTGGACCTGTCGATCCCGGTCGGGTTCGAGGTGCCGGACCCCTCACGGGCGTCGGACGACGAGGACGATGCGCCGCTGCTGGCGGGGGAAGAGGACTCGCCGGAGTTCGCGCAGGATTTCGTGGCGGAGGACTGAGGGCTGGACGGCGAGCCGAGATCGCGTCCAACGCCCCGGGCCGCCAAGTGATTAGTGGTTAGTGATTAGTGGTTGCGGCTTCTCCCACGACGGCCCCCGGGGCCACGGCGGCGACGGCATCAGCCACTGGTCACTAACCACTAATCACTCCCAATCGCCTGAAACCCCCGCTAAGACGCGCTGATGATCGCTCGCCTTCGTCCCGTTCCGTTCGACCTCGGTCCCGTCCATTTCGTGGGCATAGGCGGCATCGGCATGAGCGGCATCGCCGAGATCATGCTCAAGATCGGCTATTCGGTGCAGGGCTCGGACGCCAAGGCGTCGGCGAACACCGAGCGGCTCGAGAAGCTGGGCGCCAGGATCTTCATCGGCCACGACGCGGCGCACGTCGGCGACAGCGTGTCGGCCGTGGTCTATTCGACGGCGGTGAAGGCGGACAATCCCGAGATGGTCGTCGCGCGCGAGCGGCGCATTCCGCTGGTCCGGCGGGCCGAGATGCTGGCCGAGTTGATGCGGCTGCAGTTCTCGATCGGGGTCGGCGGCACGCACGGGAAGACGACGACCACGTCCATGGTGGCGGCCCTGCTCGACGCCGGTGGGCTGGACCCGACGGTGGTCAACGGCGGCATCATCAACGCCTATGGCACCAACGCCAAGGTCGGCGACGGCGACTGGATCGTGGTCGAGGCCGACGAGAGCGACGGCAGCTTCCTGCGCCTGAAATGCACCGTGGCGATCATCACCAACATCGATCCGGAGCATCTGGATCACTACGGTGACTTCGACGCCCTGCGGAAGGCGTTCTGCGACTTCATCGAGGACATTCCCTTCTACGGCTTCGGCGTGGTCTGCCTCGACCATCCGGAGGTGCAGCGGCTGGCGGCGTCGATCGATAACCGGCGGCTGGTCACCTACGGGCTGAACCCGCAGGCCATGGTGCGGGCCGACAGGGTCGAGATGTCGCCGGACGGGGCGCGGTTCGACGTGGTCATCCAGGGGCAGGGGCTGGCGGCGCTGGACGAGCCGACGCGGATCGAGGGTCTGCATCTGCCGATGGCCGGCTGGCACAATGTGTCCAACGCCCTGGCAGCGATCGCCGTCGCGCGCGAGCTGGACGTGTCGGACGAGGCGATCCTGGCCGGGCTGGCCGGGTTCGGGGGGGTGCGGCGGCGCTTCACCACCACGGGCGTGGTCGGCGGGGTGCGCATCGTCGACGACTACGGCCACCACCCGGTCGAGATCGCGGCGGTGCTGAAGGCGGCGCGGCAGGTGGCGGAGGGCCGGGTCATCGCCGTGGTCCAGCCGCACCGGTTCACCCGCCTGCGCGACCTGATGGAGGAGTTCTCGACCTGTTTCTCCGACGCGGACGCCGTGTTCGTGGCGGATGTCTATGCGGCCGGCGAGACGCCGATCGACGGGGTCGACAAGAATGCGCTGGTCGAGGGCGTCCGCCGCTTCGGGCACCGGTCGGTGCAGCCGCTGGAGAGCGTGGAGGCCTTGCCGGGCGTGATCGCGGCGGAGGCGAAGGCGGGCGATCTGGTGGTGCTGCTGGGGGCGGGGGACATCACCCAGTGGGCCTATGCGCTGCCGGGGCAGCTGGAGGGGCTGGGTTGATCTCGCTGCCTGACGTGCGGGGCAAGCTGCTGCGGGACGAGCCGCTGGGGCCGTTCACCTGGTTCCGGGTGGGCGGCGCCGCCGACGTGCTGTTCATTCCGGCCGACCCGGATGACCTCGCCGACTTCTTGAAGGCGCTGGACCCGGCCGTGCCCGTGACCGTGCTGGGCGTGGGGTCGAACGTCATCGTGCGCGACGGCGGGGTCGAGGGGGTGGTGATCCGGCTGGCCGGGCGGCCGTTCGCGGGGATCACGACCGAGGGCGACGCCATCACAGCCGGGGCCGGAGCGCTGGATTCCATGGTCGCGAAGGCATCGGCCAGAGCGGGCATCGCAGGGCTGGAGTTCTACGCCGGCATTCCCGGGACGATCGGCGGGGCGCTGACCATGAACGCGGGCTGCTACGGGGCGGAAACGAAGGACATCCTCGTGTCGGCCTGGGGGCTCAACCGGAAGGGCGAGCGGGTCGACTATTCGCTGGCCGACTTCGGCTACACCTACCGCCACTCGCAAGCCCGGGCCGACA
>JADGMZ010000023.1 GCA_015234495.1 Brevundimonas sp.
CACAGTCAGGGTCGGCTTAGACCGTCCGAACGTCCTGCGCCAAGCGCGGACAGTCATTTTCCAGGGGTCTTTTCATGTGCGGCATCATCGGCGTGACCGGTACGGGCCCGGCGGTTCCCCGGCTGGTCGACAGCCTGAAACGGCTGGAATATCGCGGCTATGACTCCGCGGGGGTGGCGGCCCTGGTCGACGGCCGCATCGAACGGCGCCGGGCCAAGGGCAAGATTCGCGAACTGGAGGCGGTGCTGGCCGCCGATCCGCTGAGCGCCACGGTCGGCATCGGCCACACCCGCTGGGCCACCCACGGCGCCCCGACGACCGAGAACGCCCACCCGCACAAGGCCGGACGGGTCACCCTGGTGCACAACGGCATCATCGAGAATTTCGCCGAACTGAAGGCCGAGCTGGAAGCCGCCGGACGGGTGTTCGAGAGCCAGACCGACACCGAGGTGGTGGCCCATCTGATCGACCGCGCCCTCGATGCGGGCAACGATCCGCTGGTCGCCTTCAAGAGCGTGCTGGACCGGCTGACCGGGGCCTACGCCCTGGCCGTGCTGGTCGAGGGCGAGGACGGGCTGATCATGGGCGCACGGCGCGGCAGCCCGCTGGTGGTCGGCTGGGGCGAGGGCGAAATGTACCTGGGCTCCGATGCGCTGGCGGTCGGCCCCTTCACCCAGAAGATCAGCTATCTGGAGGAGGGCGACTACGTCGGCATCGACCGCGCCGGCGCGCGCATGTTCGACGCCGACGGCCAGCCGGCCGACCGGCCCGTGGTGCAGGTCTCGGCCTCCTCGGCCCTGGTCGAGAAGGGCGAGTACCGGCACTTCATGGAGAAGGAGATCCACGAACAGCCGGACAGCGTGCAGCACACCCTGTCGCACTACCTCGACTTCGTGAACGGCAAGGTCCAGCCGGGCGGGACGGATTTCGCCAAGGTCGACCGCCTGCAGATCGTCGCCTGCGGCACCGCCTTCTACGCCGGCCAGATCGGGCGTTACGCCTTCGAACGGCTGGCCGGCCTGCCCTGCGACGTCGAGATCGCCTCGGAGTTCCGCTATCGCGAGCCGGCGGTGACGCCGGGGACGCTGGCGGTGGCGGTCAGCCAGTCGGGCGAGACCGCCGACACCCTGGCCAGCCTGGCCTGGTGCAAGGCGCACGGGCTGAAGACCGCCGCCCTGGTCAATGTTCATTCGTCCTCGATGGCGCGCGAGGCGGGGGTGCTGTGGCCGACCCACGCCGGGCCCGAGATCGGCGTCGCCTCGACCAAGGCCTTCACCGCCCAGGTGGCGGCCCTGCTGGCGCTGGCGGTGACCGCAGGGGTGCAGCGCGGGCGTATCGACGCGGCGACCGAGGCCGAACTGGTCAAGGCCCTGTTCGAGGCCCCGCGGTTGATCGCCGAGGCGGTGCAGATGGACGGCGCGCTGAAGGATATCGCCGCCGAACTGGCCAAGGCCACCGACGTGCTGTTCCTCGGCCGCGGGGCGATGTTCCCCTTGGCCATGGAAGGGGCGCTGAAGCTGAAGGAGATCAGCTACATCCACGCCGAGGGCTATGCCGCCGGCGAGCTGAAGCACGGGCCGATCGCCCTCGTCGACGAACTGACTCCGATCGTCGCCCTGGCCCCGCTTGACGAGGTGTTCGAGAAGACCGCCTCGAACCTGCAGGAAGTGGCGGCGCGCGGCGGGCCGGTGATCATGATCGCCCCGAAGCACGCGCCGGACCCGCACGGCGCCGGCATCCAGCGCGTCGACGCCCCCGATTGCCACCCGCTGATCGCCCCGCTGGTCTACGCCATCCCGGTGCAGCTGCTGGCCTATTACACGGCGGTGCAGAAGGGCACGGACGTGGACCAGCCGCGCAACCTGGCGAAATCCGTCACCGTCGAGTGACGGGCGGCCTCCGGGACCCTTTCACCCCCATTCGCGCAGCGAACGGGGAGGATATGCGTTAGGCTCGCCGCCATCGCTGCTCAGGATATCGCATGACCGCTCACGCCCGCCGCCTTCGCAAGGCCGTCCTGCCCGTCGCCGGTCTCGGCACCCGGGTGCTGCCCGGCACCAAGACCACGCCGAAGGAGCTGCTCAACGTCGTCGACCGGCCGATCCTCAGCTATATCGTCGAGGAGGCGCGCGAGGCGGGGATCGAGCACATCGTCTTCGTCACCGGGCGTTCGAAGGGGGCCATCGAGGACTATTTCGATCACCAGATCGAGCTCGAGGCCCAGTTGGCGGCCAAGGGCAAGACCGACATCCTCGAGATGATGAACGCCGAACTGGCCCAGGCCGGCGAGATGAGCTTCACCCGCCAGATGCAGCCCAAGGGGCTGGGCCACGCCGTGTGGTGCGCCCGCGACATCATCGGCGACGAGCCGTTCGCCGTGATCCTGCCGGACGTCATCGTCGACGGCCAGCCGGGGGCGCTGAAGCAGCTGGCCGACGTCTACGCGGAGGTCGGGGGCAACGTCATCGGCGTCGAGCAGGTGCCGCACGACCAGACGCACAAGTACGGCATCGTCGATCCGGAGGGCCGCGACGGCCGCCGCATCCGCATGAAGGGCATGGTCGAGAAGCCGCCGCGCGGCGAGGCGCCGTCGAACCTGTCGATCTCGGGCCGCTACATCCTGCAGCCGGAGATCTTCGACATCCTGGAGAAGACCGAGCGGGGCGCGGGCGGCGAGATCCAGCTGACTGACGGCATGGCCCGGCTGATGAAGGACCAGGCCTTCACCGCCATGGAATACGACGGCCAGACCTATGACTGCGGCGACAAGATCGGCCTGCTGCGCGCCAATGTCGCTCTCGCCCTGAAGCGCCCCGATCTCGGCGAGCAGGCGCGGGCCGCGATCACGGCCCTGCTCTGAGGCGTCAGCGGTTGGACGGCTGGCCGGTGACCTTGCAGACGTTGTCCAGTTGCGGGCGGCCGCTCTGCTGACCCGTCGGCGAGAGGATGCCGCCGCGGGCTTCGCAGTCCGCGGCCAGGCGCTGCAGTTCTGTCTCGTAGTGGCTCGGGCCCGTGGCGCTGGCGCAGGCCGACAGGGCGAGGACGGCGGGGACGGCGAAAAGGACGACTCGCATGGGCGTTCTCCCGGTTGATGTCAGGACAATGTAGAGCTTGAACGGCGGTTCCGTTCAACGGCCTCGATCAGCCGGTCGAGGTCGGCGGGAGTCGACAGCCGGTGGTCGCCGCCCTCGACCAGCTCGAGGGTGACGTCGGCGGCGGTCAGGCGTTCGGTCAGCATCACCTGGCGTCGCCACGGCACGACCTCGTCGGCGCGCCCCTGCAGGATGTGGACCGGCGCTCGAAGGGGCAGGGGGCCGCGCAGCAGCAGCCATTCGCGGGCCTCCTCGAACATCCGGCGGGTCAGGGCGTATTCGCCCAGCCCCTCCTCGACCACCAGGGTTTCGCCCTCGCGCAGGATGGCCTGGCGTTCGTGGTCGGCGAGGCCCGGCCACATCAGGTCCTCGGTGAAGTCCGGGGCCGGATTGACCAGCACCAGACCCGCCAGCCGCCCGGGCCGGGCCACGGCCAGCAGCAGGGCGACCCAGCCGCCCATGGACGAGCCGACAGGGACGACAGGTCCGTCCAGGTCGTCGATCAAGGCGATGGCGTCCTCGCGCCAGCGGCCGATGGTCGCCTGACGCCAGTCGCCGGACGAGGCGCCGTGGGCGAAGTGGTCGTAGCGGACATAGTTCCAGCCGCGCTCGCGGGCCGCGGCGTCCAGGGCCAGGGCCTTGGTCCCCTCCATGTCCGAGCGGAAGCCGCCGATCCACACCACGGTGGGGCCGTCGCCCCGGACCCGCTTCAGGGCCAGGGTCTCGCCGTCGGGGCGGGTCAGGCGTTCGATGTCGTCCATGGGCGTGCCTCTCGCGCAATCGTTCCGAGCCTGATAGCGAACCCCGGCAAGCGAAGCGAAGGCCAAAGCGCGTGTCCGAACCCCGGGTCCTGTTCGTCACCTCCAATCGCATCGGCGACTGCGTCATCTCGTCGGGCGTGATCCGCGAGATCGGCCGCCAGCTGCCGGGCGCACGCATCACCGTGGCCTGCGGCCGCCCGCCCGCGCCCTTCTTCCGCTCAGCCCCGGGCGTCGGGCGGGTCATTATCCTCGACAAGAAGAAGCTCGCCGGACACTGGTTCGAACTGTGGAGGCAGGTGGTCGGGACCCGCTGGGACATGGTCATCGACATCCGCGGCTCAGCCCTGAGCTATCTGGTGCCGGCCAGGCGCCGCGTGGTCTACAACCGCTCGTGGGAGACGGGCGTGCGCAAGGTCGAGATGGTGTCGCGCCTGATGGGCTCGGCGACGCCGCTGGATCCGGAGATCTTCCTCGATGACCGGGCCCGGGCCGAGGCGGCGGCGGTGATCGATCCGCAGCTGGCCGGCGGCGCCGGACACGGCCCGATCGTCGCCCTGGCCCCGATCGCCCACCAGCCGGGCAAGAGCTGGCCGGCCGAGCGCTGGGGCCAGCTGGTGTCGAAGCTGATGGCCGAGCCGCGCTTCGCGGGCTGGCGCTTCATGCCGGTCGGCGGGCCGGGCGACCGGCCGCCGGCGACGCCCGCGCTGGAGACGGCGGGCGAACGGGCCATCGACTTCGTCGGCAAGGGCGACATCCTGGCCTCGGCCGCCGCCATCGATCGCGCGGCGCTGTTCGTCGGCAACGACTCCGGGCTGATGCATGTGGCCGCGGCGCTGGGCCGCCCGACCCTGGGCCTGTTCGGACCGACGGAGTGGTGGCTGTACGGCCCGTGGGGTCCGAAGACCCGCACCGTCGCCTCCAACGAAACGCGCGGCGAGTTCGCGCCGATCGAGGCCCTGAGCGTCGATCACGTGTTCGAGGCGGTGCTGGCGCTTCACGACGCCTACATCGGCGCCGCCCCAGCCGGGAAACCTTGAAGAGACGGGCGTTCGCAGTCATATAGGGCCGCTTGAGGGGAGCGCCGCGGTCCGTGGCGCGCTTCCTCCTGCCGAAACCGCCTATCGTCCACTTGCAAGGAAACGACGCCCATTCGCCGTCCGATGAACCAGCCGCCCGTCAAGGACGGGCCGCCCATGAACCAAGACATCCGCGCGCCGCGCGTTCTGCTGATTGATCAGAACGGCGAGAAGCAGGGCGTCATGCCTACGTCCGCTGCGCTGGAAGCCGCCGAAGAGGCCGGCATGGACCTGGTTCAGATCGTCTCCACCTCCGAACCGCCGGTGGCGAAGATCCTCGACTACGGCAAGTTCCGTTTCCAGGAGCAGAAGAAGAAGGCCGAGGCCCGCAAGCGCCAGAAGGTCGTCGAGCTGAAGGAGATCAAGCTCCGGCCGAACATCGACCAGCACGACTACGAGGTGAAGGCCCGGGCCATGACGCGCTTCTTCGAGGAGGGCGACAAGGTCAAGGTGACCCTGCGCTTCCGCGGCCGCGAAATGGCCCACCCCGAGCTGGGCATGAAGCTGTTGCAGAAGGTCCAGGCCGACTTCGACGAGGTCGCCAAGGTCGAGTATGCGCCGCGCATGGAAGGTCGCCAGATGATCATGATCCTGGCCCCCCGCTAGGCCGCTGGCCAGAACCGACATCCGACGCCCCGGTCCTCGCTGGCCGGGGCGTTTTTCGTTGACCGGCCCGCGGTCACTTGCGCGTCGCGGCGCGCTGTCGGACACATCGGCCCCCGCTCCGTCCCGGACCCCGTCGTGACCCAGCCCGCGCCCCCCGCCCCGACCTCCCGGTCCGCCCTCGCGGTGCTGTTCGGGGTGGTGTTCATCAACCTGGTCGGCTTCGGCATCGTCATTCCGCTGCTGCCCTTCTACGGCCTGACGCTGGACGCGCCGCCGTGGCAGGTGGCGCTGATGTTCTCGGCCTATTCGCTGGGCCAGTTCGTGGCCGAGCCGTTCTGGGGCCGCCTGTCCGACCGCATCGGGCGCAAGCCCGTGCTGCTGATCACCATCCTGGCCAACGCCGCCGGCTATCTGGCCCTGGCCTTCGTGCCCAATATCTGGCTGGCGATCGCGGTGCGGCTGTTCACCGGCCTGGGGGCCGGCAACATCTCGACCGTCCAGGGCTATGTCGCGGACGTCACCCCGCCCGAGCAGCGCGCCGGCCGGATGGGGCTGATCGGCGCCGCCTTCGGCCTCGGCTTCATCGTCGGCCCCGGCCTGGGCGGGGTGCTGGCCCGGCCGGACCTGGGGACGCTGGGCTACCAGCTGCCGATCTTCGTCGCCGCCGGCCTGTGCCTGGTCGCCGCCATCGGGGTGGTGGTCCTGCTGAAGGAGAGCCGCGCGCCGGCCGACCCGGCGGCGGCCCGGCCGCCCTTCCTCGGCGGGGTGCACGATGCGGTGGCCAACCCGGTGGTGTCGCGGGTGCTGCTGGTGACCCTGATCTACATGGCCGGCTTCTCGGGCATGGAGTCGACCTTCGGCTTCTGGACCGAGGCCCGCTACCAGTGGGGCGCGCGCGAGGTCGGCCTGTCGTTCATGGCGGTCGGCGTGGTCTCGGTGCTGTGCCAGGGCTTCCTGGCCGGCCGGCTGGCCCGCCGGTTCGGCGAGGCGCGGGTGCTGGCGGCGGGTTGCCTGATCTTCGGCGTCGGCCTGGTCGGCCAGGTGATCGCCAGCCGGTTGCTGCCGCACGCCGACCTGCTGGTGCCCGCGATCATGGCCTTCGGCGCCTTCGGCATGGCGGTGACCATGCCGAACATCTCGGCCCTGATCTCGCGCTCGGTCGATCCGGACCGGCAGGGCGCCATGCTGGGGCTGAACATGGCCGCCAGTTCGAGCGCCCGGATCTTCGGGCCGATCGCGGCGGGAGCGATCTTCTCCGGGATGGGCCACGACTGGCCGTTCCTGATCGGAGCGGCCCTGACGATCCCGGCCGCGGTGATGGCGATAAATGCAGGTCGCGCCTTCCGGCTTCGCCAGTCGGCGGCGGTCGCCCAGCCCGCCGAATAGCCGCGCGGGCGTCGCACTTGGCGCGCGCCCTCCGACGCCTTACGGTTGCGCGTCACAGAGCGCGAGGGGGCGCATAGTTCGTGAGAAATCTCTGCATCGCCATGGCGGCCGCCGCCATGACGTCACTGTCGGCCGGCGTCTCCGCCGTCGCAGCCCAGCCGGCCCCGATCGAGGCCTACGCCGCCCTGCCGGCGATCGATGGCGCGGCCGTCTCGCCCGACGGCTCCATCCTGGCCTACATCCGCCGCAGCGCGGACGGCGACACGGTCGTGGCCCAGGCCCGCAGCGGCGAGGTGCTGGTCACTATCGACGTCAGCGACCGGGCCGCCCGCAGCGTGTTCTGGGCCTCGCCGGACCATGTGGTGATCTCGAGCACCGTCAACGACAAGATTCCCTACACCACCCAGCCGGGCCTCTATGAGCAGCTCGACATCGTCAATGTCCGCACCCGCCGGGTGGCCCGGGCGCTCCGCAGCGCCGACAAGGCCATACTGACCGCCAACTTCGGGCCGTCGACCGTCGGGACCTACCGCGGCCGGCCGGTGATGTACCTGCGCACCTATACGGTCGAGAACAACGCCTTCACCTACGACGTCTACCGGGTCGACCTCGATGACGGCCGCGGCCGGCTGCACCAGACGGGGGCCGAGGACACCAGTTCCTATCTCGTCCGCCCCGATGGCGAGGTGGTGGCGCGGACGACCTATGATTCCGTGTCCGGGCGCTGGCGCCTGCTGGTCAAGCGCGGCGGCAACTGGAGCGAGATCATGTCGCGCCGCTCCCTGCTCGACACGCCCGCCGTGATGGGCTTCGGGCGGACCTACGACACGGTTCTGATCAGCGAGGACCGTGAGGATGAAGGCCCCGTGCTGGCCGAGTTCAGCCTGGCCGACGGCTCCGAGGTGATCCGCCACGACAACAGCAGCCTGCTGGGCTCGGTG
>JADGMZ010000024.1 GCA_015234495.1 Brevundimonas sp.
GGTTGACGATGGGCTGGTAGAAGGGCTCGATCTCCCCGCGGACGAAGGCGTTGCGCAGGTCGGCCTCCAGGGCCAGCCGCGACAGACTGTCGGACTCCAGCGCCCGGCCGTAGGCGGCGGCCCCGCCGCGACCGGCGGTCTTGGCCTGTTCGACCGCCAGTTCGGCCCGGCGCAGCAGTTCGGCGGGATCCGGCGCGTCCGGGCCGCCCTCGGCCGCCACGGCCCCGATCGAGACGGTCGGATAGATGTCGAAGCCGGCGACGCGCAGCGGCTGCTCCAGCGCCTCGCGGAGGCGCTCGGAGGCGGCGCCGGAGCCGCGCGGGACGATGACGGCGAACTCGTCCTCGCCGACGCGGGCGGGATTGGCCTCCTGGGCGAAGGCCGCGTTGAGGCGGGAGCCCAGCGCCGCCAGCACCAGGTCGGCGCGCTCATGGCCGAGGGCCTCGTTGAGGCGGCGCAGGCGGTCGACGTCGGCCACCACCAGGTCGAACTCGCCGGGCTGGGTCAGGGTCTCTCCAGCGCGCGCCAGGAAGGTGCGGCGGTCGAGCAGGCCGGTCAGGTGATCCCGGTGCGAGGCCGCGAACTTGGTCTCCAGCGCCACCACCCCGGCGGCGCGCAGGCCGTCCTCGAGCCAGACGCCGCGCCACAGGCAGGTCTCGGAGTCGCGCATCCGCAGGCGTACGGCCACCTCGGTCCCCTCCGCATGGGGCTTGAGCACGCGCTCGGCCAGAGAGCGGTCCGAGGGAACGGCCACCGCCGTGAAGGCGGCGCCCGAGCATTCGGGGGCCAGCGGGCCGAGGCCCAGCGCGCGGGTGGCCCCGGTGAAGCGCATCTGGTCCTCGGACGGAGTCCAGATCCACAGGGCGGTGTCGGCGGCGGCCAGCGCCTCGATGGCGGTCGTCGCGTCCCAGGCCAGACTTCTGGAGCGTGTGTTCAAAACGCGTGACGGTCCCGACAGGGCGGCGTCCGGATCAGCCCGGACTCAGCCGCCGCGCCCGGCCGCGTCATTGACGATGCCGAACAGCAGATGATCTGCCCACGCGCCGTTAATTTTGAGATAAGCCCGGGCTCGCCCTTCCAGGGCGAAGCCGGCCTTCTCGAGCACCCGGCGGGAGGCGAGGTTGGTAGGCACGCAGGCCGCTTCGACCCGGTGCAGCTTCAATTCATCGAAGGCGTGGGCCACGACGCCCCGCACCGCCCCCGTAGCCAGGCCCTGGCCGGCATAGGGCCGGCCGACCCAGTAGCCCAGCGTCCCCGCCTCGGCCACGCCGCGGCGCACGTTCGACAGGGTGATGGCGCCGACCAGCGCCTGGTCGGCGTCGGCGAAGATGAAGAAGGGCCAGGCGTTTCCGGCCTCCATCTCGCGGGCGTAGATCGACAGGCGGCGCTTGAAGGCGGCGCGGGTCAGGTCGTCCTCGGGCCAGGTCGGCTCCCAGGGCTGCAGATAGGCGTGGGAGACGCGACGCAGCGTGGCCCAGGCCTCGTGATCGGAGGCCCGCGGCGGGCGCAGGGTGACGCCCTCGCCCTTCACGACCGGCCCCGTCGCGTCATTGATCCAGTCCAGCAGGGCCATGTCTGAGACTACCTCCGGCGGGCTCAGCCGAAAAGAGCGTCGCGGAAGGCGGCCCCGGCGGGGGCGGCCGCCTTCGGACCCAGCACCGCGGTGGCGGCCCGGCGCGGAGCCAGGGCGGCCGCGGCGGCGGCGCGAACGTCGTCGGCGGTCTGGGCCAGGGTCCGGTCGGCCGTGGTCTGGGACGGGATCAGGGCGCCGAAGATCAGCACCTGGGCGGCGGCCCGCCCGGCCCGCGCCGCCGGGCTCTCGTCCGACATCCACAGACCCGCGTTGAGCACCGCCTTGGCCCGCGACAGCTCCGCCGCGGTCGGTCCCTCCTCGGCCAGGGTCCTGAGTTCGGCGGCGCATACCTGCGCCAGCTCGACCGCCCGGTCCGCCGCCGCCCCGGCGTAGATCCCCAGTACGCCCGCGTCCTCATAGGGCTCGTGATAGGCGTCGATGGCGTAGGCCAGACCGCGTTCCTCGCGGGCGCTCTGGAACAGGCGCGAGGCCATGCCGCCACCGAGAATCTCGGTCATCAGCCGCGCCGCCGGATAGGCCGGATCGACGGCGGAGGCGGCGGGCAGCTGGAAGACGATGTTGGCCTGCTCAATGCGGCGCGACAGGGCCGCGTCGCCGCCGGTGAACCGCGGGACCGCGGGCGTCTCGGCCGGGGTCGGCGCCTCGCCGCCGAACCAGCGCACGGCCAGCTCCAGCAATTCGGCCTCCTCGACGGCGCCCGAGGCGGCCACGACCATGCGGTCGGGCGAATAGAGCCGCGCCCGCCAGTCGGCGATAGAGGCGCGGCTGATCGGCTTCAGGCTGTCGACCGAGCCGAGGATGGGCCGACCCAGCGGCTGCCCAGTCCAGGCCCGGGTCTGGGCCATCTCGAAGACGTGGTCGTCTGGCGTGTCGAAGGCCTCGGCGATCTCCTGGGCCACCACGTCCTTCTCGCGCTCGATCTCCCGGGCGTCGAGGGTCGGTCGGAACACGAGGTCGGATGCGACCTGCATGGCCAGCGGCAGGGAGCCGTGCAGGGCCCGCACCTCGAAACTGGTGCGCTCATAGCCGGTCGAGGCGTTGAGGGAGCCGCCCTGGGCCTCGATGCGTTCGACGATCTCGCGGGCGTCCATGTCGCCGGCGCCCTTGAAGACCAGATGCTCGAGGCAATGCGACCAGCCCGAGCGGGCCTCGTCCTCCCACTTGGCGCCGCCGCGGACGGCGACGGTCAGGGCCAGGGTGCGAAGTCCCGGCATGGGATCGCAGACGACGCGGACGCCGTTGGGCAGGGTGTGAAGGGTGGCGGTCAGGGCGTGTCCTTTGTCCCTACGCCGCATCCCGGGCGCGACGCTCGCCGGAAGGGGAACGGCGACGCAGCAGGGCGACGTAGAAGGCGATCAGGGCGAGGGCCAGGCCGAACCAGGTGATGGCGTAGGCCAGGTGGTTGTTCGAGAAGGAGGCCGGCGGCGCCGACGGCTTCAGCGCCAGCCACTCCGGATTGGACGAGGTCACCGCGAACAGCGTCCACGGCGCGACCGGGCCTTCGACCCCGAGGGCGCGGGCCATGGCGGCGTTGTCCCGGGCGTAGAAATGCGCGCCTTCGGCCGCCAGGGCCATCGGGCCCGGCTCGGAGGCGGCGCGGACGACCGCCTCGATGCGGGTCGGCGCCGCGGACCGGGCCACCGGCGGACGGGCGGAAATGCCATCGGCGACGAAGCCCCGGTCGACCAGATAGACCTCGTCGGCGCCGGCCGCCTGACAGGCGGAGATCAGGCGGACGCCCGCGTCCTTGTCCTGGATGCTGCGCAGTTCGACGTAAGGGGCGGCGGCCAGGCCGGGGCAGTCGACGACCACGCGGCGGAACTCCGGAGCGCCGCCGGCCATGACCTCGGACAGGGGGGCGGCCGGCCGGCTGGCGGCTGCTGCGGCGGCGGCGATCAGCCCCTCTTTCCACTGCAGGCGCTGAACCTGCCACACGCCGAGGCAGATCAGAACGACGAACACCAGCGCCGAGGCGACCGTCAGAATCCACGGAAAGCGGCGCATCTAACCCTCTCCCGTCCTGTTCCTCACCTGCAGGGCCACCATCACGCCCTTGGCCGGCCGCATCAGAGCGAGCGACAGGCCCGCCACCAGCGGCAAGGCGCCGAGCAGCATGGCCCAGATCGGCGGATCATAGGCCACCTGGATGAACAGGGCGCCGAACACCACCGGCGCGCCGGCGATCTGCATCACGAAGACGGCGGCGCCGTCGCCGGTGTTCAGGCGGGTGAAGTCGTAGCCGCAGGCCTCGCAGCGCTCCACCACCTTGAGGAAGCCGCTGAACAGCGGGCCCCCGCCGCAGTTGGGGCAACGGCAAAGCAGACCGGCGCGGATCGGTTCGATCCGCGCCGGCTTTTCGATCCCAACGGGCGCGCCGCCGGTCACCCGAAGGTGACGTAGACGAAGGCGAACAGGAACAGCCAGACCACGTCCACGAAATGCCAGTACCAGGCGGCCGCCTCGAAGCCGAAATGCTTCTGCGGGCTCATCTGGCCGGCCATCAGGCGCAGCAGGCAGACGGCCAGGAAGATCGTCCCCACCAGCACGTGGAAGCCGTGGAAGCCCGTGGCCATGAAGAAGATCGACCCGTACAGGCCCGAGTTCAGCGCCGCGTCGTTGAAGAACAGGTTCTCGTGGAGGATGTGGTTGTATTCATAGGCCTGGATGGCGGTGAACAGCACGCCAAGGGCGACGGTGATGGCCAGGCCGATCTTGGTCGCCTTGCGGTCGCCGACCTGCAGGGCGTGGTGGGCCCAGGTCACGGTCGTGCCCGACAGCAGCAGGATGATGGTGTTGAGCAGCGGCAGCTGCCAGGCGTCGAGCAGCTCGACGCCCTGCGGCGGCCAGGTCGACCAGGCGGCGGCGGTCTCGGCCCAGTTGCCGATCTCCGGCACATGGGCCCGGGCCTCGTTGAAGACCGCCATCTCGAAGAAGACCCAGAAGAAGGCGGCGAAGAACATCACCTCGGAGGCGATGAACAGGATCATGCCGTAGCGCAGGCCGATCGAGACCACCGGGGTGTGATCGCCTTGGCGGCTTTCCTTGATCACGTCCCGCCACCAGCCGGCCATGGACACCAGAACGCCGGCGAGACCGGCGAAGAACAGCGCCTTCTGGCCGTCGCCGAACAGGGCCGAGGCCAGCGGGCCGGAATCGGCGGGGACCAGCCCCTTCATCCACACCACGGCGCCGACGAACATGACCACTGCGGCCATGGCCGACACCAGCGGCCAGGGGCTGGGGTTCACCAGGTGATAGTCGTGATGCGGAACTGCGTGGGCGTCAGCCATCTGGGTCTCTTGCAACGGTCGAGAGTCGTATGGGGAGGCTATAGCGTCCGCTATGCGGCGGCGCCAGTAGCTGGAGCAGCGTTTGCGTCGTCTTGCTCGCCCTTGGTCGGATAGAAGGTGTAGCTGAGGGTGATCTGGCGCACGCCGCGGCTCTCGCGGTCGGTGGCGATCTCGGGCGCGACGAAATACTGGATGGGGAATTTCATCGTCTCGCCCGGCGGGATGACCTGCCCCTCGAAGCAGAAGCACTGCAGCTTCTGGAAGTAGGGACCGGCCCGTTCCGGCACGACGTTGTAGGCCGCGGTGGCGTGGATCGGGCGGTCCGAGGTGTTGGTCACGTCGAAGAAGGCGATGCCGGTCTCGCCGATCCTGACCCGCTGGCTGATCTGCTCGGCCTTGAAGATCATCGGCAGGTCGCGGACGTTGGTGTCGAAGCGGATCAGCACCGTCTCCTCGAGGACCTTGTCCGGCGCTTCCTCGGCGCGCGACACGGTGCCGTTGAAGCCGGTGACCTGGCAGAAGATGCGATACAGCGGAACGGCGGCGAAGGCCGCGCCAGTCATCCCCATGACGGTGATGACGCAGGCGATGGCGACGAGGTTCTTGCGGTTCACTGGACCGCCTCCCCCGCCCCCGCCTCGGCGACCGGCGTCGCCGCGTCCCGATCGTCGGCGTTGTTGGCCAGCTTCAGCACGGTGACGCCGAACACCAGGATGATGAACACCACCAGGCCGGCGGCGATGGCCACATTGCGCCGGTTGCGGGCGGCGAGTTCTTCGGGGGTCAGGCGCATGGCGTCACAGGCTCATCATCGAGGTCATGCTCTCGACCAGCAGGGCCGCGAACAGGGCCATCAGATACAGGATGGAGAAGGCGAACAGGTTCCTCGCCGGTTTGGCCCCGGAGCGGACATCATACAATGCGGCCTCTCGCCCCACGGCCTCGGCCTTGTCGGGCTGGTCTCCCGCCCGCGAGCGCCACAGGCGGACGGCCAGGAACAGGAAACCGGCCCCGCCGACGATCGACACCGCCAGATAGACCGGGCCGCCCAGCCCCGTGAACCCGGGCGCTATGGCCACCGGCACGAACACCAGGCTGTAGAGCAGGATCTGCAGCCGGGTGGACTTCGCCCCGCGCGCCACCGGCATCATCGGAATGCCGGCCTTGGCGTAGTCTCCGGCCGAATACAGGGCGAGCGCCCAGCTGTGCGGCGGGGTCCACAGGAAGATGATCAGGAACAACAGCCAGGCCTGCCACGGCGCGTCGCCGGTCGCCGCCGCCCAGCCGATCACCGGCGGGAAGGCCCCGGCCGCGCCGCCGATGACGATGTTCTGAGGCGTCCGGCGCTTCAGCAGCAGGGTGTAGAAGCCGGCGTAGTAGGCGATGGTCAGGGCCAGTAGTCCCCCCGCCAGCCAGTTGGTCGCCATGCCCAGCAGCATGACCGAGAACAGCGACAGGACGACCCCGAAGGCCATGGCGTCGTTCTTGCGCACCCGGCCCGCGGCCACCGGACGACCGCGGGTGCGCCGCATCAGGGCGTCGGTCTCGCCCTCCAGCGCCATGTTCAGCGCCCCGGCCGCCCCGGCGCCGACGGCGATGCACAGGATGGCGATGGCCGCGCTCAGCACGTCGATATCGCCGCCGGCGACCACCAGGCCGGTGACCGCCGTGAAGATCACCAGCGACATGACGCGCGGCTTCAGCAGCTGGAAATAGTCTTCCGGCTGGGCGGTGGTGATCTTCGGGGCGGCGGCGGGTTTGCTCATTCGGCCTTCCAGCGCGCTGACGTAGCGCGAAGCGCGGTCGCGCACAAAATGCCTGAGGGCCGCCCCTTCGGAAGAAGGAGCGGCCCCCGGGTGCTCGGGTCCGGCTGGACCGGTCCTAGTGCTCGTCGTTCTTGACCACCGGCAGTTCGTTGAACTGGTGGTGCGGCGGCGGCGAGGACAGGGTCCACTCCAGGGTCGTGGCGCCTTCGCCCCACGGGTTGGCGTCGGCCTTGCGGCGGCGGATGGCGGCTTCGATCAGCATGATCATGAAGATTCCGACGCCGACGAGGGTGATGACGTAGCCGATCGAGGAGACGTAGTTCCACAGCGAGTAGCCGTCGGCGTAATCGACGTAGCGGCGCGGCATCCCCTGCAGTCCGAGGAAGTGCTGCGGGAAGAAGACCACGTTGACGCCGACGAACATGACCCAGAAGTGCAGGGTGCCGAGGAACTCGTTGTACTTCACGCCGAACATCTTCTCGAACCAGTAGTAGAAGCCCGCGAAGATCGAGAACACGGCGCCCAGCGACAGCACGTAGTGGAAGTGGGCCACGACGTAGTAGGTGTCGTGCAGCGGGTAGTCGATGCCGGCGTTGGCCAGGACCACGCCCGTCACGCCGCCGACGGTGAACAGGAAGATGAAGCCCAGCGCCCACAGCATGGGCGTCTTGAAGCTGATGGAGCCGCCCCACATGGTGGCGATCCAGCTGAAGATCTTCACCCCCGTCGGCACCGCAATGATCATGGTGGCGGCAGTGAAATAGGCCCGCAGGTTCACGCTCATGCCGACCGTGAACATGTGGTGGGCCCACACGATGAAGCCGACGAAGCCGATGGCCACCATGGCGTAGGCCATGGCGAGATAGCCGAAGATGGGCTTTTTCGAGAAGGTCGAGACGATGTGGCTGATCATGCCGAAGCCCGGGATGATCATGATGTAGACCTCGGGGTGACCGAAGAACCAGAACAGGTGCTGGTACATCACCGGGTCGCCGCCGCCGGCCGGATCGAAGAAGCTGGTGCCGAAGTTGCGGTCGGCCAGCAGCATGGTGATGGCGCCGGCCAGAACCGGCAGCGACAGCAGCAGCATGAAGGCGGTGATCAGCATCGCCCAGGCGAACAGCGGCATGCGGTGCAGGGTCATGCCCGGCGCGCGCATGTTGAAGATGGTGGTGATGAAGTTGATGGCGCCTCGTCGATCCTCGGCGC
>JADGMZ010000025.1 GCA_015234495.1 Brevundimonas sp.
AGGTTCGGGTCCTCACCCTCGGCCGGTCGCTCACCGAGGCGGACAAGCCCTACTCGGTCGAACTGTGCGGCGGCACCCACGTCGCCCGCACAGGCGACATCGCCCTGTTCAAGATCGTCTCCGAGAGCGGCATCGCCGCCGGCGTGCGCCGCATCGAGGCCCTGACGGGCGAGGCCGCGCGCCAGCATCTGCTGGCCCAGGCCGCCGTCGCGAAGAAGCTGGCGCAGTCGTTCAAGGTCCAGCCCGCCGACGTCCCCGCGCGCGTCGAGGCGCTGAGCGGTTCGGTGCGCACCCTGGAGAAGCAGGTCGCCGAACTGAAGAAGCAACTGGCCCTGGGCGGGGGTTCGGGCGGGAACGCCGCGCCGGAGGAGATCAACGGCGTCAAGCTGATCGCCCGCGTGCTGGACGGCGTCGACGGCAAGGGCCTGCGCGGCGTGGCCGAGGACTTCCGCAAACAGGTGGGATCAGGCGTCGTCGCCCTGATCGGCGTCACCGAGGGCAAGGCGGCCGTGACCGTGGCCGCCACCTCGGACATGGCCGGCAAGGTCAACGCCGCCGACCTGGCCCGCGCGGCCGTGCTGGCGATGGGCGGTCAGGGCGCGGGCGGCAAGCCCGACTTCGCCCAGGGCGGCGCGCCTGACGGCTCCAAGGCGGAAGAGGGTCTGGCGGCGGTGCGGGCGGCGCTGGCGGGCTAGACCGCGTCGTTCTGGATATCGACCGCGGCCAGTTTCCACGCGAACAGGCCGCGCCGCTCCAGGCTCAAGGCCAGGCGCTGATCCGGGTGATCGCGGTCGGTCAGGGTCACGGCGAAGGCGTTCAGGTCCCGGTAGCCCCAGGCCTGGTGGATGTCGTCGTCTCCGGCGTCGTCGCCCGGCTCGGGCTGGTCGCGCACGGTCGGATCGGGCGCTTCGGCGGTGGTGACCATGCGCGCGACCACCTCGGGCGTCACCGTGGCGTCGACCGCACCGGACAGGAGCATGGGAGCGAGGATCATGCCGAGGCCGCCCAGCCGGCTGTCAGCCATGTCCGGATTGCGCCGCAGGTGAGCGGCGAGCTCGGTGGTCAGTTCGTCCTTCAGACTCTGGCGCAGGGCGGGAAAGTCGACCAGCTGTTCCAGCCGGTCGGCGTCGCCGGCCCTGGCGGCCCGGATCAGCGCCTGCGCCGCAAGCACCGGCGAGGCGGCCCAGGCGACGGCGAATGCGACCACGGCCGCGACGACCACTCCGACGACGTTTTTCTTGACCATGAGACCCTCTGGCGTCGAAACGCCTGCCCACGGCTACGGTTGCCGCGAGTCGAGAGGGCTGCCTAGCGCGGCGCCGGCGCGGCCGGAACGGCGGGCGCGACGACGGCGGGGGCCGCGCCCTCCGGCAGGCCGATGTGCACCAGCTTCCACTCGAACGGGCCCTTGCGCTCGAAGGTGAAGATGGTGCGCGAGCCGCCTTCGTCGGTGACGGCCATGCGCACGCGGTTGACGCCCCAGAAGACCGGCGCGGGCATGGGATTGCGCACGCTCGCAGGCGCCGGCCGGGCGGTGCGCTGCGAGGCGTAGCGGCCCTCTCCGCGGGTCAGGCCCGCCAGCGCGGCGGGCGTCAGATAGGCGTCTGCGTCGGCGGCGGGGGCGGCCGTCGGGGGCTCGAACTGGCGGCGCACGGCCCCGATCGGGTCCTCGAGGAAGGTCGGCGCCGGCGCCATGGCGGCGGGGTTGCCGGACAGTTGCGGGCGCAGCGACTGGCGCACGGCCGAGAAGTCGATCAGACGCGACAGCCCCGAAATGTCGTTGGAGTCCGCCGCCGAGCGGATGCCGAAGAAGGCCACGCCGGGAGCGGCGAAGAAGCTGACCGCCGCCACGATGACGGCCAGCAGCACCAGATTGCCGAACAGCTTCTTCAACGAGGTCTCCACCGGTTCGCCGCATCAACGCACAAACGTCCGGGACGCTCAAACGAAAGCCCCGCCGGAGCGTGTCCGGCGGGGCTGGTGCGGTTCGGCGGCGACGGCCTCAGGCGGCCATGGCCCTGGTCAGGTTCTCGGCCACCTTGTCGAGGAAGCCCTCGGTGGTCAGCCAGCTCTGCTGGTCGCCGACCAGCAGGGCGAGGTCCTTGGTCATGAAGCCGGCTTCCACCGTCTCGACGACGACCCGCTCGAGGGTGGCGGCGAAGGCGGCCAGGTCCGCGTTGTCGTCCAGCTTGGCGCGGTGAGCGAAGCCGCGCGTCCAGGCGAAGATCGAGGCGATGGAGTTGGTCGAGGTCGCCTCGCCCTTCTGGTGCTGGCGGTAGTGGCGGGTGACGGTGCCGTGGGCGGCTTCCGATTCCAGCACCTTGCCGTCCGGGGTCATCAGCACCGAGGTCATCAGGCCCAGCGAGCCGAAGCCCTGCGCCACCACGTCGGACTGCACGTCGCCGTCGTAGTTCTTGCAGGCCCAGACAAAGCCGCCCGACCACTTGATCGCCGCGGCCACCATGTCGTCGATCAGGCGGTGCTCGTAGGTCAGGCCGGCGGCCTTGAACTGGTCGGCGAACTCTTCGTCGAACACCTTCTGGAAGATGTCCTTGAAGCGCCCGTCGTAGGCCTTGAGGATGGTGTTCTTGGTCGACAGATAGACCGGGAAATTACGCTGAAGGCCGAAGGAGAAGCTGGCGCGGGCGAACTCGGTGATCGAGTCGTCGAGGTTGTACATGCCCATGGCGACGCCGGACGAGGGGAAGTCGAACACCTCGTGCTCGATGACCTGGCCGTCCTCGCCCTGGAATTTGATGGTCAGCTTGCCGGGGCCCGGGACGAGGAAGTCGGTGGCCTTGTACTGGTCGCCGAAGGCGTGGCGGCCGACGACGATCGGCTGGGTCCAGCCGGGGACCAGCCGGGGCACGTTCGAGCAGATGATCGGCTCGCGGAAGACGACGCCGCCGAGGATGTTGCGGATGGTGCCGTTGGGCGACTTCCACATCTTCTTGAGGCCGAATTCCTGCACCCGGGCCTCGTCCGGGGTGATGGTGGCGCACTTCACGCCGACGCCGTGCTTCTGGATGGCGTGGGCCGCATCGACGGTCACCTTGTCGTCGGTGGCGTCGCGGTTTTCCATCGACAGGTCGTAGTAGTCGAGCTCGAGGTCGAGGAAGGGGAAGACCAGCTTGTCCTTGATCATCTGCCAGATGATCCGGGTCATCTCGTCGCCGTCGATGTCCACGATGGGGTTGGCGACCTTGATCCTGGTCATGCGGTGCGCGCCTCTGCTTGGGAATGGGGAGTGAGGCGGGCGGTATAGCGGCGGCGGAGCGCGGGCGCAAAGGGGCGACCATCGGGTTGCGGGCCGGCGCGATTGGCCGGAGTATTCCCCAAACAACGCTCTCCCCGCGCAACATGCCGCACGGAGCGCCGCCGCCCGGGAGAACCGAGATGCGCCTGACGATCGCCGCCGCCCTGCTGCTGACCGCCTGCTCCGCCGAGACGAGCGGGGCGGCGGCGCCGGAAACATCGGGTCCGGCGCCGCAGCGCGCCTCGGCCCCGTCCGCCATGCCTTCGGAACGACGCGCCTTCCGGGACTGGATCGCGATCTGCGACAACGGCAACGCCTGTTTCGCCTTCGCTGCGGCGGATAACCACAGCGGCTGGGTGCGCGTCGCCATGGAGCCCGGCCCCGAGGCGCGACCCGAGGTAGCCGCCGGCTACTGGCCCTCGGAGGACGGCGCGACGGACGCGTTCGCCCTCACGGTCGACGGGACCGCCTTCCCCCTGACGCTGACGGATTCCGGGGGCACGGCGGGTTCGGTGGCGGCCGATCGCGCCCTGGCGGCGGTGCGCGCCATGGCGGATGGTCGCTCGGGCGATATCGGACCCGACGGCGCCCTTTCCCTGTCCGGGGCCGCGGCCGCCCTGCTGTGGATCGACGAGCGCCAGGGCCGGGTGGGCACGGTGACAGCGCTGCGCCGGCCCGGGTCGAAGCCCGCCTCAAGCGTTCCGCCCGCGCCGCCGCTGCCGGAGGTCCGGCCGGCCCCCGCCGTGTCGCAGGCCGGCTTCGGCGAGAGCGACCAGACCCTGCCGCAGACGCTGGAGGATCTGCCGACCGTCATGGATTGCCGCGCCGAGACCAGTCACAGTGAGTGGGTGCAGAAGGAGGTCATGTCGGCCCGTCTGGGCGCCGACACCGAGCTGTGGGGCGTGCCGTGCATCATGGGGGCCTACAACATCGGCCATGAGTGGTTCATCACCGGCCCCGGCGGTCGTGACCCGAGGCCGGCCCGCCTGACCTCGACGTCCGGCGAGCCGGAGTCCCTGACCATCAACGGCGGCTACGCGGCCACGGCGCGCACCCTCGTGGCCTTCGCCAAGGGCCGCGGCGTCGGTGACTGCGGGACCGCCTCGACCTGGACCTGGACCGGCCGGGAATTCGTCCTCAGCCACGAACTCGAGATGACCGAATGCTGGGGCGTGCCGGTCGACTTCTGGCCGACGACGTGGCGGACACGGTGAGCGGGACCGATCCTGAGGTCCTGATAGTCGGGGCCGGACCGGCCGGCCTGACGGCGGCGACCTATCTGGCCCGCTTCCGGCGACGGGTGCTGGTCGCCGACGGCGGGCCGCCGCGGGCGCTCTGGATCCCCGTCAGCCACAACCTGCCCGGCTTTCCGCAGGGGATCACCGGCGAGGCCATCGTCGGCCGCATGACCGAACAGGCGCTGGAGTACGACGCCGTGATCGAGCCGGGCCGGATCGAGGCGCTGGCGCGCCACGGGGACGGCTTCACGGCGCGACTGAACGGGCGCGAACTCCGGGCCCGGGCGGTGCTGCTGGCCACCGGGGTCGCCGATCACCACCCCGACCTGCCCGGCGTCGAGCGGGCCATCGAACGGGCTGTCGTCCGCATCTGCCCGATCTGCGACGGCTATGAAGCCATCGGCAAGGCCGTGGCCATCATCGGCAAGGACGACGCCGGGGTCCGGGAGGCGGCCTTCCTGCGCACCTATTCCGATCAGGTGACGCTGATCCACGTCGGACCGGCTGCGGCCCTGACCGAGGAGGACGAACTGCGGCGGATGGCGGTCGAGCTGATCCGCGCGCCGATCGACAATGTCCGGCTGGAGGGCGACCGGGTGACGGCGCTGAGCTGGGGCGGAACTTTCCGGGTCTTCGACCTGGTCTATTCGGCCCTTGGAACCACCCCGAACGCCGGCCTGGCGGAAACCCTCGGCGCCCGGGTCAGCGAGGACGGCTGCATGGTGGTGGACGCCCACCAGCAGACCAGCGTGCCGGGCCTCTACGCCGCCGGCGACGTGGTGCGCGGGCTGAACCAGATCGCGGTCGCCGGCGCCGAGGCGGCGATCGCAGCGACCGCCATTCACAACGCCCTGCGCGAGGCCGACGGCTGGACGGCCGACTGAGCCGGCCGACAGCCCGGGCCTCGGGAGCAGGAGTCTCCCGTGGCCCGGGCCAGGGTCGCGGCGGCGCGAGGGGATTGGGCCCCACCGCCCTCGACCCCTCTCTAACGGCTCAGTTGCGAAACTCCGTCGCGGCTCGCGCCCGCAGCGGCGCGGGTGCGGATGCGGGTGCGGCTGCGCCGCCAGTCGTGCAGGAGGGCCGTCCACCCCCATGTGGAGACCTTATGCGTTTGATGCGTCTCTTCCATCTCTAATCTCCGAGGTTCGTCTAGCAGGGCAGGCCGAAATTGCGCTTGACAGGCCCGTTTCACAAACCAGATTGATCGCGCACAGCATAAGGCTCACTTATGGCCGACCCCCTTGCCGCCATTCCCCTCGCCTCGCTTCGCGTATTCGAGGCCGCGGCGCGCCTGAACAGCTTCACCCGCGCGGCGGAAGAATTGGGCATGACCCAGGCTGCGGTCAGCTGGCAGATCAAGGCTTTGGAGGGCCGGCTGGGACAGAGCCTGTTCCGCCGGCTGCCGCGCGAGGTCGTGCCGACCGAGCCGGGAGAGCGGCTGTCGCGGGCCGCCACCGAGGCCATGACCCTGCTCAGGCGGGCGCTGACCGACCTGACCGAAACCGATCAGGCGGTGCTGTCGATCACCACCCTGGCGACCCTGGCGACGCAGTGGCTGGCGCCCCGGCTGGGGGAGTTCCAGCTGGCCAACCCCGAGCTGGCGGTCAGGCTCGACACCGCGGCCCAGCTGGTCGACCTGTCACGCGAGGGCTTCGACGTCGGCATCCGCTCCGGGACGGGCGACTGGCCGGGAGTTGAGAGCGTGGAGGTGATGCCGAGCGTGTTCACCCCGGTGTGCAGCCCGCGGCTGCGCGATCGGCTGGGACTTGGCACGGCGGAGGATCTGCTGGGGGCGCCGCGGATCGGGACGGAGAAGGAGTGGACCGTGTGGTTCGCCGCGGCGGGCGTGGCCGCCGACGGCCAGGCGCCGTCACGGCTGCGGGCCGACTACCAGGCGCTGGAGGTGGCCTCGGCGTTGAACGACCAGGGGGTGGCCCTGGCCTCGCCCATCCTGTTCGCGCGGGAACTGGCGTCCGGCCAGCTGGTGCAGCCGGTTCCGCTGACCGTGAAGCTGATCGACGGATACGCCTACTGGCTGGTCTGGCCGGAAGGACGCCGCCGCTCGCCCAAGATCGCCCGGTTCCGCGACTGGATCCTGGCCGCGGCGGCCGCCGATCCGACCGTGCGGGCGGCGCGCGAAGCGGTGGCGACGGCCTGAGGCCCCAGGGCCGCCTACCCGGGCGGGGAGTTTCTTGCCGCGGCGGCGACCGGAAATTGAGTCGACAGAGTCGACAGGGTCGACATGCCACCTGAGTGAATTCAGGGGGTTGGCGATTCCCAGCATCCGGCTCCCGACGTCATCCGGGGAAGAAACATGCGCGGAGAGCAGCCGCTGTGCACGTGGGCGCCCCCGGACGGGCAGACGCGGCTCCTCGGCGGAGCGGCGGAAGGTTCGATTGTCAAAGACCGGCCGGGCAGTATGCCGCCGGTCCTTCCTCAGGCGGGAAGATCGCATCGAGAAATGACGATGCGTCTGAAAAGGCCGATGTTTTTTCGCTGAACCGGGCGACAATTCCGCCGATTGCCAGCGCAGATCACCGGCGTCTGTCCGTCGTCAGGGCCGTTGCGGGCCGAAGGACGGTCTAGCTTCGCATCAGGTGCTCGAGCACCGAAAGCGGCGTGGAGCCGTTGACCAGAACCGCGTCATGGAAGCGGCGCAGGTCGAAGCCCGGCCGGGCCTCGGCCTCGGCGCGCAGGCGGGCGATGACGGTATGGCCGATCTTGTAGGCGCAGGCCTGGCCCGGCATGACGCAGTAGCGGTTGATCTCGCTGTTGGCGGCGTTCACCGGCTTGGCGCCCGAGGCGACCATGTAGTCGACCGCCTGTTCGCGGCTCCAGCGCTTGTGGTGCAGGCCGGTGTCGACCACCAGCCGCACCGCCCGGAACAGATAGGACATCAGGAAGCCGACCCGGCCCAGCGGGTCGTCGGCGTAGACGTCCAGGTCGTCGGCCGCAACCGCCTCGGCGTACAGGGCCCAGCCCTCGTTGTAGGCCGAGAAGCCGTTGGCGCGGCGCCAGGCCGGCAGGCTGTCGGTCTCGCGCTGCAGGGCGACCTGCAGGTGATGGCCGGGCGAGGCCTCATGGTAGGTCAGGGTCGGCAGGGCGAATTTCGGCCAGTTCGCCGTATCGCGCAGGTTGATGTAGTAGGCGCCCGGCCGCGAGCCGTCGAGCGGCGGGCCCTGGTAGTAGCCGCCCGGCGCGCCGGCCTCGATGGCGGGCGGCACGCGGCGGACCTCGACCTTCGAGCGCGGAAGGCGGCCGAACAGGCGCGGCAGCCGCGGCTCGAGCGCGGCCACCTGGCGGTTGAGGCTTTCGATCAGGGCGGCCTTGCCCGCCTCGGTATTGGGCCAGA
>JADGMZ010000026.1 GCA_015234495.1 Brevundimonas sp.
CGGCGACCCGCGCCGCTGCCAGCCGTCGGGCCTGATCCCGGCCCCGCGGCACGAGATCATGTGCGTCATGGACGGCGCCGCGGCCCGCGCCCTCGGCGACCTCGCGCGCGAGCGCTGGCGGCGGTCCACCGGCGAACGGACCCTCCCCGACGAGGCCGGCGACGACCCCTGGCCGGACGGGGTCGAGCCGGACCTGCTGGACACCCCGGTCGGCATCGCCCGCACCGAACCCGGCTGGGCGGGCCGCGCCGAGGTGCGCGAGAACGAGGCCCTGCATCTCGACGCCATCCGCCGCGCCCGTCGCCTGATCTATCTGGAGAACCAGTATTTCACCTCGCCCCGCATCGCGGCCGCCCTGGCCGAACGGCTGGCCGAGCCCGACGGGCCGGAGGTGGTGCTGGTCTCCACCGGCGGCAGCCCCAGCTGGTTCGACCAGATGACCATGGACACGGCGCGTTCCGAGGTGCTGTTCCGGCTGGAGCAGGCCGACTGCCGCAACCGCTTCTTCGCCTTCGCCCCGCACACCCGGGAGGGCGACCGGATCATCGTCCACGCCAAGGTCTCGGTCTACGACGACGAGATGCTGCGCATCGGCTCGACCAACCTCAACAACCGCTCGTTCGGCTTCGACACCGAGTGCGACGTGGCCGCCGTGCCCGGCACGGAGGAGGGGCGCGCGGCCATCGCCAGGTTCCGCCACCGCACCATCGGTCACTGGATCGGGGTCAGCGCCGAAGAGTTCGCCGCCGCCGAGGCCGTGGTCGGCTCCGTCGGCGAGGCCATCCAGCGGTTCGACACCGGCCGGATGAAGGCTCTGGGCGCCAAACCGCCGTCCGGGCTCGAGCAGTTCATCGCCGAATTCCAGCTCGGCGATCCGACCTCGCCGGCCGACGCCTTCCGGCCGTGGAAGCGCCGCAGTCGGTCCCAGCGCGCCCGTCCGCCCCTGCTCAGGTCCTGATCTCGAAATCCACCACCAGCGGCAGGTGGTCCGAGGCCATGCGGGCGAGGGGAGAGAAGGGGGCCGAGACTCCGGTCACCACCACTTCCGGGCTGGTGAAGCAGTGGTCGATCCGGATGGCCGGGAAGCTCGACGGGAAGGTCTTCACCGACGGCCGCAGGCCGAGGGACCGCTGGCAGTCCGACAGCCGCCGGGTCAGGGCCTGGTAGGGCCGGGTGATCGAGGTGGCGTTGAAATCGCCGGTCAGCAGCGTCGGCCCGGTGCAGGCCGGGTGCCCCAGCCATGCCTCCCCCAGCAGGGCCGCCGTCTGCAGCCGCTGCTCGCGCGGCACCAGCCCCAGATGGGTGTTGATGACGTTCACCGCGACGCCGTCGAAATCCACCGCCACCCACAGGGCCCCGCGCGGCTCCAGCCCCGGCACCCCGCGCACCGTCGGCAGTTCGTCCGACTTGATGAGCCGTTCGGGCCGCAGCGTCAGGATGGCGTCGCCGTACTGCTCGGTCTCGACCTTCATCGCCGCGTGGAAGTGAAAGGTCATCTCCAGCCGGTCGGCGATGGTGCTGGCCTGATCCACCAGGCCCGTGCGGGCCCGGCCGACATCCAGTTCCTGCAGGCAGACCACGTCCGGCTCGTGCTCGGCGATGACCGCCGCGATGCGTCCGACGTCCAGCCGGCGATCGACGCCGACGCACCGATGCACATTGTAGGTCAGCAGGCGGGGCATGGAATCCTGGTGGCGGCCGGAAGGGCTCAGTCGTGGCCGGGCTAGGCCATATCCATCAGGAATGCGACCCCCGGCGGGCGCGTTCCGGAATGCGGGTCAGATGATCACCAGCCGGTCCGCCAGTTCGTTCGGGTTCTCGGCGCCCGGCGGAAAGTGGCGCGCCAGGACCTCGCCGCACAGGCCCACCGCCGCCTCGAATCCGGCCGCCGCGTCGCCCCGTTTCAACCCCTGGGCCAGGGCCTCGGCCGCGTCGCCCCAGACATCCTGGTCGACCCGCGCGTGGATGCCTTCGTCGGCGACGACCTCGACCTGGTGATCCGCCAGGGCGACGAAGATCAGCACCCCGGTTCGCCCCTCGGTGACGTGCAGGCCATGGGCCAGGAACTGCTGCATGGCCGCATTCCGGGCCCGCGCCCGGCGGACGGCGCGCGGCGTGACCCAGCGGGTGATCGTCGGCAGGCGGGTGATCAGATAGACGGCCAGGAAGACCACCGCCTGGATGATGGCGTAGGCGCCCAGCGCCTGACCGGTCGACACCTCGCGCGCGGCCAGGTGGGAGGCCTCCCAGCCGCTGCCCAGACCGGGGATCCAGGCCGCCTCGAAGCCCAGGGGAATCAGGCCCAGCGGCAGGATCAGCGCCGCTGCCCCGGCCCAGGCCAGAGAGACGTCGCGATAGGACGACACCCGCCGCGCCAGAACGCAGAAGATCTCCCCCGAGGTCCGGGCTTCCTCCGCCGCGATGGCCCCCGCGATCCGCGCCTGGGCGTCGTCTGTCAGTCGGATCACCATCCCCCGGACGCGCCCCCTCCGCCGAAACTTCCGCCGCCGCCGCTGAAGCCGCCGCCCCCGCCGCCGCCCCACGACGATCCGCCGCTGCTGCTGCTGTGGCGCAGGGCCTCGGCCGCGGCCCAGATCAGGATCGGCGCCACGCCGGAGCCTCTGCGCCGTCGGCCGCGCCCCGCCACGGCGCCGATCAGACCGGCGAACATCAGGAAGAACAGCAGGCCGATCATGATCAGCGGTCCGACGGGGACGTCGGCCGTCGGATTGGCCGCCGCCGCCGCCCGCGCCTCGGCCTCGACCGGATCGAGCCGCAACTGGGCCTCCAGGGCCGCAACGCCCTGTTCGATGCCGCGCTCGAAATGTCCGTCGCGGAACGCCGGCAGGATTTCGTTGTGAATGATCAGGGCCGACAGTCCGTCGGTCAGCACCGGCTCCAGCCCGTAGCCGACCTCGATCCGCACCTTGCGTTCCTCGGGGGCGACGATCAGCAGCACGCCGTTGTTGCGCTCGGCCTGGCCGATGCCCCAGGCCCGACCGAGGCGATAGCCGTAGTCCTCGATCTCCAGGCCCTGAAGGCTGTCCAGGGTGACCACCACCAGCTGGTCCGTCGTGTCCCGCTCCAGCGCCTCCAGCCGGGCGGTGAGCTCGGCCTCCTTCTGCGGCGTCAGCAGCCCGGCCTGATCGACGACCCGGCCCGACAGGGCGGGGAAGCGGACGTCCCTCGACCCCTGGGCCGAGGCGCTTCCGGCCAGCGTCAGCCAGCCGAACGCCAGGGCGGCGAACAGCAGGGTCGCCAGCCGACTCATCTGTCCGGTGCGGAAGCGCGTCACTGGGCGGGCGGGGCCGAGCCGGGGGTGGTCGGGGCGGCGTTTCCGCCGGGCTGGGCCGGGTTCAGCGCGTCGAAATTGACCGTCGGGGCCGTCTGCGCCCCCTCGGTGGCCTGGAACAGCTGCATCGGCTCCGAGCCGCCATGGAGGGTCTTGGCCCAGATCACCGTCGGGAAGGTGCGCAGCGAGGTGTTATAGTCCCGCACCGCCTCGTTGTAGTCGATGCGGGTGATGTTGATGCGGTTCTCCGTCCCCTCCAGCTGCGTCTGCAGCACGAGGAAGTTCTGGTTCGACTTCACCTCGGGATAGCGCTCGACGACCAGCATCAGCCGCGACAGCGCCTGGCTCAGCTGCCCCTGGGCGGCTTGGTATTGCTGGAAGGCGGCCGGGTCGCTGAGGGTCTCGGGCGTCACCGTCACGCCGGTCGCCTGCGCCCGCGCCTGGATCACCTCGGTCAATATGGCCCGTTCCGAGATCGCCGCCCCCTGCACCGTGGCCACCAGCTGGGGCACCAGGTCGGCGCGGCGCTGGTAGGCCGACTGCACGTCCGCCCACTTGGCCTTGGCCGCCTCTTCCTTGGTCGGGATGGCGTTGATGCCGCAGCCCGTGACCGCCGGGGCCAGCACGATGGCGGCGGCGACCGCCGCGAAGCGGGGGTTCACAGAAGGCATCGTCGTCTCCTCGCAGGCTGTAGCCCTGGATGAGCGACTATCGGTGGTTAGGCTCCGCCGTTCAAGCGTCCAGCGCGTCCGGCTCCACGCCCGCCGAACGGCACGCGGCGGTGTAGGTGTTGGCCAGCAGGCAGGCGATGGTCATCGGCCCGACGCCGCCCGGCACCGGCGTGATCCGCCCGGCGACGTCCGCCGCCTCCTCGAAGGCCACGTCGCCGACCACGCGCGTCTTCCCCTCGGCCGCCTTGACCGGATCGCGCGACGGGACGCGGTTGATGCCGACGTCGATCACCGTCGCGCCCGGCTTGATCCAGTCGCCGCGGATCATCTCCGGCCGTCCGACGGCGGCCACCAGGATGTCGGCGGTGCGGCACAGGGCCGGAAGGTCGCGGGTCCGCGAATGGGCCACGGTGACGGTGCAGCTCTCGCCCAGCAGCAGTTGCGCCATCGGCTTGCCGACGATGTTCGACCGCCCGACGATGACCGCGTTCAGCCCCGACAGCTCGCCCAGCTCGTGCTTCAACAGCATCAGGCAGCCCAGCGGGGTGCACGGGACCAGGCCCGGCAGGCCGACCGCCAGCCGCCCGGCGTTGACCACATGGAAACCGTCCACGTCCTTGTCCGGATCGATGGCCGCAAGCACCGCCGCGGCATCGATATGCGCCGGCAGGGGCAGCTGCACCAGAATGCCGTGAATGCCGCGATCGGCGTTCAGCGCCGCGATCAGGTTCAGCAGCGTCTCCTGGTCCGTCTCGGCCGCCAGCCGGTGGGTGTCCGAGCGCATGCCGGCCCGCTGCGTCGTCTCGCCCTTGTTGCGGACGTAGATCTGGCTGGCGGGATCCTCGCCGACGATGACCACGGCCAGGCCGGGCCTGACCTTGTGCGTTGCCTCCAGCCGCGCCGAGGCGGCGGCGGTGCGCTCCACCAGGCCGGCGGCGAAAGCCTTGCCGTCGATCACGGTCGCGCGGGCGGGGTCCGCCGTCATGGGTTCGGCTCCGTCGTCAGGAATGGTGCGGTGAGCGCGATTTACAGACGGGGCGGTTCGGCGTCTATGATCGAGGCCGAAATCAGGGGTACCGAATGCGCCGTCAGACCATCCTCGCCGCCGCCAGCTGTCTGACGCTGGTTCTCGCCGCCGGCCCGGTCCTGGCCCAGTCGGTCGAGCCGCTGTCCGCGGGGACGACCGTCGAGGGCGAGATCGGCGACGGCGACCTGACCGCGGTCGAGGACTCCTACCGGTACGATGACTACGCCGTCGCCGCGCGCGCGGGCCAGCGCTTCGAGGCCGTGCTCCAGTCGTCCCAGTTCGACGCCTTTCTGGAAGTGTTCCCGCCGGACGAATCCGCGGAAGCCCTGGCGGCCGACGACGACGGCCTGGGCGAGGGCACCGACTCCCGCCTGCGCTTCACCGCGCCGGCCGCGGGGACCTACATCCTGCGCGCCCGCCCGCTATCGGGCCTCGAGGGCGGCGCCTATACGCTGCGCCTGACCGAGCGTTCGCCCGCGCCGCGTCCGCCGCGCCCGTCGACGATTCGTCTCGGCCAGACCCTCGATGGCGAGATCACCGCCCGCGACCCCGAGACCGATGACGGCCGGCCCTACGACGCCTTCAGCTTCCGGGCCCGTCAGGGCGAGCGGTTCGAGGTCGCCCTCGACAGCGACGCCTTCGATCCCACGCTGAGCCTCGGCCATGTCGTCGGCGGCGCCTTCGTCGAGTTGGCCGCGAACGACGACGGGGCCGGAACGGGCCTCAACGCCCGGCTCGTGTTCACGGCGCCGGCCGCCGGCGAATATCTGATCCGGGCGACGCCGTTCGACATGGGCGGGGCCGGCGACTACCGCCTGTCGCTGCGGGAGGGGCCGCCGCCCGTCGCGGCCGACGCCATCGCCATCGGCGACACGGTCGAGGGCCGGCTTACGGAAGACGACCCCAAGGGCGAGCGCGGCGCCCCCGCCGACGCCTGGCGGTTCGAAGGTCGCGAAGGCCAGCGCATCCGCATCGACATGATGTCGTCGGCCTTCGACACCTATCTGGAGCTGTTCGACGAGAACCACGTCAGCCTTGACCAGGATGACGACGGCGGGCCCGACGGCACGGATTCCCGGATCACCTTCACCCTGCCGCGGACGGGCCCCTATCTGATCGAGGCCCGCGCCTACGCCGAAGCGACGGGCGCCTACAGCCTGTCGATCGTCGAGGTCGAGCCCGAGCGCGCGCCCGAGCCCATCGCCTTCGGCGCCTCGCTGCAGGGCGAGATCGGCGAGGACGATCCGCGCGACAATGACGACCGCGGCTACGACGCCTTCGCCTTCTCGGGCGTCAAGGGCCAGCGCATCGAGGTCATCATGCGCTCGGGCGACTTCGACACCTTCCTGCAGATCGGCCGCGCCGGCGAGCGCTTCAGCGCCCTGGCCTCCGACGACGACGGTCTGATGGAGGGGACCGACTCCCGACTGAACTTCATCCTGCCCGAGGACGGCGACTATGTGCTGCGCGCCCTGCCGCTCGGCTCCGACGCCAAGGGCCTGTACGCCCTCGAGCTGACCGACCGGGGGCCGCAGCCGCAGCCCGGCGGCATCCTGATCGGCTCCACCGCCTGGGGAACCCTGACCGCCAACGACGCCACCACCGACAGCAACAGCGCCTACGACGCCTGGCGCATCGTCGTCCGGGAGGACGAAAAGCTGCTCATCACCATGGTGTCCAACGACGTCGACAGCTTCATCACCATCGGACGCGAGAAGGACGACGGGCGCTTCGAGGTGCTGGGCTCCGATGACGACGGCCTGACCGACACCCACGCCCGCCTGGAATGGACCGCCCCCTCCGACGGAACCTTCGAGATCCGCGCCGGCGCCTATCAGTACGGCCAGCTGGGGGTCTACGCCCTGACGGTCGAGAAACAGCCCTGACATCCGGCCACGGCGGAGTAGCGTTTTGCCCAGGATCACCGCCCGCAAGGACCAGCACCTGGACGTGATCCTCGCCGGCAAGGCGCGTCACGGCCGCGACAGCGGCTTCGCCGACATCCGCTTCGTGCACGAGGCCCTGCCGGACCTCGATCATGGCAAGATCGACCTCGGCGCCGACTTTCTCGGCCGCCGGCTCAAGGCCCCCTTGCTGATCAGCGCCATGACCGGCGGGCCGAAGCGGGCCGAGGCCATCAACGCCCGTCTCGCCGAGGCGGCCCAGCACCTCGGCATCGCGCTCGCCGTCGGCTCCCAGCGCGCGGCGCTCGAGGCCGAGGGCCCGACCCCCGGCCTCGACATGGCCGTGCGCCTCAAGGCCCCGGACACGCCGATCCTCGCCAATATCGGCGCCGCCCAGCTGACCCGCGGCTTCGGCGTCGACGAGGCGCGGCGCGTCCTCGACATGATCGCCGCCGACGCCTTGGTGGTGCACCTCAATCCGCTGCAGGAAGCCTGCCAGCCCGAGGGCGACCGCGACTGGTGGGGCGTCGGCGCGGCGCTGGAAGCCCTGATCAAGGCGCTGGACGCTCCGGTCGTGGTCAAGGAGACGGGGGCCGGCATCTCCGCCGCCACCGCCCGGCGCCTGGCCGACATGGGGGTGGCGGCCATCGACGTGGCCGGCGCCGGCGGCTCCAACTGGGCCAGCGTCGAGGGCGAACGCGCCAGCGACCCCGCCGACAAGGCCCACGCCGCCGCCTTCGCCGACTGGGGCCTGCCCGCCGCCCGCGCCATCGTTGAGGTCCGCGCCGCCTGCCCGAAGACCCTGATCATCGGATCGGGCGGAATCGCCGACGGGGTCGACGCCGCCAGGGCCATCCGCCTGGGCGCCGATATGGTCGGTCAGGCGGCGGGCGTGCTCAAGGCCGCCACCGTCTCGACGGAGGCGGTGGTCGATCACT
>JADGMZ010000027.1 GCA_015234495.1 Brevundimonas sp.
CGTCCATCCCGGGGATCATCACGTCCAGCAGGATGATGTCCGGCCGCTCGGCCGCGGCGATCTCCAGCGCCGTCGCGCCGTCCATCGCCGTGATCACCTCATAGTATTCCAGCGTCAGCTTGGCTTCGAGCAGCCGGACGTTCGGCTCGACGTCGTCGACGACCAGGATGCGCGCGGTCATGGGACCAGCGCCTCGACCGGGCCGAGGTGTTTGCGCACCACCTCGAGGAAATGCACCACCGAGATCGGCTTGGAGATGTAGGCCTCGCAGCCGCCCTGCCGGATCCGCTCCTCGTCGCCCTTCATGGCGAAGGCGGTCACCGCCACCACGGGGATGTGGTTCAGCTCCTCGTCGTCCTTCAGCCATTTGGTGACTTCCAGGCCGCTGATCTCGGGCAGCTGAATGTCCATCAGGATCAGGTCGGGCCGGTGCTGCCGCGCCAGGGCGAGCGCCTGCAGCCCCTCGCGGGTCTGCAGGGTGCGATACCCCTGGGACTCGAGCAGATCATGAAACAGCTTCATGTTCAGCTCGTTATCCTCGACGATGAGGACCGTCTTCGACATCATCACCCGGCCTGTTCCGCCCCTTTCGGGACGCGATGGATCGGAGGCTTGTCCGCCTTCTTCGCGCGCACTCTGGCCCCGCTTCTCTTAAGTTGGCGTGAAGCGGCGGCGACGGCGCCACCCCCTTGCTTTCGTCATCCCGGGGCAAGCGGCGCAGCCGCGCAGACCCCGGGACCCAGCGGCGCGCGCGAGCGCGAACCTGTCGGGAGCAGGCTGTTCACACCGGCCTGCCTGAACAGATCGCCGTCGGCGCCGCTGGGTCCCGGGGTCTCGCGGAGCCTGTCCTCGGGCCGGGCAAGGCCCGGACCCGGGGGCTCGCTCCCGGGATGACGAAAGCATTGGGTCGATCAGGGTGAATGGCGGATACTGGCGCCGCCCATGAAATCCATCTGCCGCGACTGCCTGCATACCGCCGACGCCCTGATCGAGCGCTGCCCGGACTGCGACTCGCGCCGCATCGTCCGGCACGACGAGCTCGCCACGCTGACCATCGCCCACCTCGACTGCGACGCCTTCTACGCCTCGGTGGAGAAGCGGGACCGGCCAGAACTGCGCGACGTCCCGGTCATCGTCGGCGGCGGCAAGCGCGGCGTGGTCACCACCGCCTGCTACATCGCCCGCCTGTACGGGGTCGGCTCGGCCCAGCCGATGTTCAAGGCGCTCAAGGCCTGCCCCGACGCCGTCGTCATCAAGCCGGACTTCCCTAAATACAAGGCCGCCAGCGCCGCCATCTTCGGCGCGGTGCGCGAACTCACGCCCCTGGTCCAGACCCTGTCGCTCGACGAGGCCTGGATCGACCTGTCGGGCACCGAACGCCTCAACGGCGGCCCGCCGGCCCTGCAGCTGGTCCGCCTGCAACAGCGCATCGAGGCCCAGACCGGCCTGACCGTCTCCATCGGCCTGGCGCCCAACCGTTTCCTCGCCAAGATCGCCTCCGAACTGGACAAGCCGCGCGGCTTCTCCGTCATCGGCTCCGAGGCCCGGGCCCTGCTCGCGCCGAAGTCGGTCCGCGTCCTGCCCGGCGTCGGCCCGGTGTTCGGCCGGACCCTGCAAAGCGACGGCTACGCCACCGTCGGAGACCTCGCCACCGCAGACGTGCGCGACCTGGTCCGCCGTTACGGCGAGCACGGCCTGCGCCTGCACGACCTCGCCCACGGCCGCGACGCCCGCGCCGTCGACCCCGGCCACGAGCGCAAGGGCATGAGCGCCGAGACCACCTTCAACGAAGACCTGACCAGCGCCGTCGACCTCGAGGCCGAACTCTGGCCGCTGTGCGAGAAACTGGCCTCCAAGGCGCGCCGCGACGGCGTCGCCAGCCGCATCGTCGTGCTCAAGCTGCGCCGCACCGACTTCCGCATCGTCACCCGCCGCATCACCCTGCCCGAGCCGGTGCGCACCGCCCGCGCCCTGTTCGCCGCCGGCCGCGACCTGCTCCGCCCCGAACTGGGCCGGCCCTACCGGCTGATCGGCATCGGCATGGGCGACGTCCAGCCCGCCGCCGACGCCCCCTCCGCCCTGTTCGAATCCGCCGAGGCCCGCGCCCTCAAGACCGAAACCGCCATCGACCGCCTGCGCGAGAAGTTCGGCTCCTCGGCCGTGGTGGCCGGCCGGGCGTTGAAGTGAACACAGCGTCCCTTCTCCCCTTGTGGGAGAAGTCCGCTGAATCAATCTTCCGCAAAGCTGCTGGTAATCCGCGGAATCCGAAGGTCGCCCGCCCGAAATCCGAGAGCCTTATCAACTCCTCAGCGGATTCCCGGACCGATCTTCCCGCCTGAGCAGCGAACGGCCGCATAATGCGTCCCCGGTCTTTGACACGTGAATCCCTCCCGCTCCCGCGCCTCGTGCACGGCGCAACCCCACTCGCGCCCGATTCAGGGTCAAATCTGCCCCATCGACCCTTCCCGGCTGGACTTGCTGAATCCCCAACCCGCTGAAATTCCACGACCCGCATGTCGACTCTGTCGACTCCGCCACACCGATTTTGGAGTCGCGCCGGGGCAAAATCTTGCGCGACCCGCCGAACCGGCGCCCTCCCCTCGACCCCCTCACCCCGGCGCGCTACATCCGCCCCTAACCCTCAAGGAGCCCGCCATGACCGTCGCCGCCCGCCTCGCCGAACTCGGCATCAACCTGCCCGAACCCGCCAAGGCGGTGGCCAACTACGTGCCCTTCGTGCGCAGCGGGAACCTGGTCCATATCTCGGGCCAGCTGTCGAACGACGCCTCCGGCGGGATCAAGGGCACGGTCGGCGCCGACGTGACCCCGGAGCAGGCCCAGGCCGCGGCCCGCATGTGCGGCGTCAACCTGCTGGCCCAGATGTCCGCCGCCCTGGACGGCGACCTCGAGCGCGTCGTTCGCGTGGTCAAGCTGGGCGGCTTCGTCCAGGCCGCCGGCGACTTCGAGGCCATCCCCGCCGTCATCAACGGCTGCTCGGACCTGATGGTCGAGGTGTTCGGCGACAAGGGCCGCCACGCCCGCTCCGCCGTCGGCGTCTACCGCCTCCCCCTCGGCTTCGCCGTCGAGGTCGACGCCATCGTGGAGGTGCGGTGACGACTCGACTCCTCCCTGTCGCGAAGCGATGGGGAGGTGGCGCGGCGCGTCTTCGCGCCGTGACGGAGGGGCTCTGTCCGCCGCACGGTCGCAGCGCCGCCCGCGGCCCCTCCACCGCTTCGCGGTCCCCCTCCCCATCTGCGATGGGGAGGAGACGGTGACCTTCACCCTTCACGTCCACTCCACCGTCGCCGATATCGGCCGTGAGGCCTGGGACGCCTGCGCGGCTCCCTCGGGCGACCCGTTCGTCTCCTTCGACTTCCTCGACGCCTGCGAGGCCTCGGGCAGCGCCGTCCCGCGCGAGGGCTGGGCCGGCCGCCACCTGTCCCTGGCCGACGACACCGGCCGCGTCCTCGGCGTCATGCCCCTCTGGCTCAAGGGCCACAGCCAGGGCGAATACGTCTTCGACCACAGCTGGGCCGACGCCTATGAGCGCGCCGGCGGCCGCTACTATCCCAAGCTGTTGGGCGCCGTGCCCTTCACCCCCGTCGCCGGCCCCCGCTTCCTCGCCCATCCCCACGCCGACGCGGCCACGATGCGGCAGGCCCTGCTGCAGGGCGCCCTCGCCCTCGTCGAACGGCTCGGCGTCTCTTCCCTGCACGTCAACTTCCCGACCCGCGACGACTGGGCCGCCATGGGCGAGGCCGGCCTGCTGCAGCGTCAGGACATGCAGTACGTCTGGCGCAACGGCGGCTATGCGACCTTCGACGACTTCCTGGCCGCCCTCTCCTCCAGCCGCCGCAAGACCATCCGCCGCGAGCGCCGCGAGGCCAACGCCGGCCTCGACATCCGCACCCTGACCGGCGCCGATATCGAGGAGGCCCACTGGGACGCCTTCTTCGCCTTCTACATGGACACCGGCAGCCGCAAATGGGGCCGTCCTTACCTCACCCGCGACTTCTTCGGCCGCATCGGCACGACCATGGCCGACCGCATCGCCCTGGTCATGGCCTTCCGGGACGGGACGCCCATCGCCGGGGCCCTCAACCTGATCGGCCGCGACGCCCTCTACGGCCGCCAGTGGGGCGCGCTGGAGGAGGTCCCCTTCCCCATTTCGAGCTCTGCTACTACCGGGCCATCGAGTTCGCCATCGAACGCGGCCTGTCCCGCGTCGAGGCCGGGGCCCAGGGCGAGCACAAGATCGCCCGCGGCTACCTGCCCGGCCCGGTCTACTCGGCCCACTTCATCGCCGACCCCGCCCTGCGCGCGCCCGTCGCCGACTACCTCGCCCGCGAACGGCCCGCCGTCGACGCCGAGATCGGCGCCCTGACCGAGGAGCTGTCGCCCTTCCGCCGCGACCTGCGGTGACTCAGCCGCGCCTGTCGCTGATGAACCAGCCCGCGATCCAGCTGACCACCCCGGTGACGATCGCCGCCCCGATCCCGGCCCACAGGCCGTCGACCACGAACCCGCCCAGCAGCACCGCCACCAGGCCGATCACCGCCGCGTTCACCACCAGCAGGAACAGGCCGAAGGTGAGAAGGGTCAGCGGGAAGGTCAGGAAGGTCAGCACCGGCCGCACGATGGCGTTGGCGATCCCCAGCAGCACCGCCGCCAGCAGCAGGGTCGTCGTATCGCTGAACGCCACCCCCGGCACGATCTGCGCCGCCAGCCACAGGGCCAGACAGGTGACGAGAAACTGGACGATGAAACGCAGCATGGCCGACTCCCTTTTGACCTTGACCATAACACCGCAAGGCCGCCGGGGCTCCCCTCCCCGCGCCGGCGTTGCTAGCCTCGCCTGATCAGCCGGAGCCCGCCATGACCCTCCACGCCCCCTACGACCCCGACAACATCTTCGCCCGGATCCTCCGCGGCGAGATCCCGGCCGTAAAGGTCTGGGAGGACGACCATGTCCTCGCCTTCATGGACGTCTTCCCCCAGTCCGAAGGCCACGTCCTCGTCGTGTCGAAGACATCGACGGCCCGTAACCTGCTGGAGATCGAGCCCGGGACGCTGGCCCGCCTCGCCGCCGCCACCCAGCGCACCGCCCGCGCCGTGGTCCGGGCCCTGGCCCCCGAGGGTTTCCAGATCATGCAGTTCAACGGCGAGGCCGGCGGCCAGACCGTCTTCCACCTGCATTTCCATATCGTCCCGCGCTGGTCGGACCGGCCGATGAAAGGCCACGGCCACGCCCCGATGGCCGAGCCGGACGCCTTGCGCGCCCTCGCCGACCGCATCGCCGCCGAGCTCGATTGACCGCGGCGCGCCCCGTCCGCATAAGGGCCGCCGTCGCCACGGACGCCGGTTTAGCTCAGCTGGTAGAGCAGCGGTTTTGTAAACCGAAGGTCGCGGGTTCGATTCCTGCAACCGGCACCGTCACCCCAGGCCGAAGGCCACCGCGATCCGGTAGGTCGCGAAGGCCGCCAGATAGGCCAGGGCGAACATGTAGCCGACCATGATCCACATCCACATCCACGAGTTGGTCTCCCGCTTGACCACGCCCAGGGTGGCCACGCACTGCGGCGCGAACACATACCAGGCCAGGAAGGCCAGGCCGGTGGCGATCGACCACTGGCCGGCCAGGGTGGTGGCCAGCACCGCCGTGGCGCTCTCGGGATCGGCCACGGCGTAGACGGTGCCGAGGGCGGCCACCGCCACCTCCCGCGCGGCCATGCCGGGGATCAGGGCGATGACCATCTGCCAGTTGAAGCCGATGGGCGCGAAGATCGGCTCCAGCCAGCGGCCCAGCATGCCGGCGAAGCTGTAGTCGATCGCCGGCAGGGCGGCGTTCTCGGGCGGATAGGGGAAGGTCGACAGGGCCCAGATCAGCACCATCAGCGGCAGGATGATCCGCCCGGCCCGCTCCAGGAATATCCGCGCCCGGAGCCACAGGTTGAACAGCACGCTGCGCAGGTCCGGCGTCTTGTAGGCCGGCAGTTCCATCATGAAGGGCTCGACCGCGCCGCGCCAGAATATGCGCCGGATCACGAACGACACCACCAGGGCGCTGAGGATGCCCGTGGCGTAGAGGCCGAACATCACCAGCCCCTGCATGTTGGCGAAGCCCCACACCGTCTGGTTGGGAATGAAGGCGGCGATGATCAGGGTGTAGACCGGGATGCGCGCCGAACAGGTCATCAACGGCGCGACCATGATGGTGGTCAGCCGGTCGCGCTTCGAATCGATCACCCGCGTCGCCATGATCCCGGGAATGGCGCAGGCGAAGCTGGACAGCAGCGGAATGAAGGCCCGCCCGTGCAGGCCGGCCCCGCCCATGATCTTGTCCATCAGGAAGGCCGCCCGGGCCATGTAGCCCAGGTCCTCCAGCAGGATGATGAACAGGAACAGGATCAGGATCTGCGGCAGGAAGACCAGCACGCTGCCGACCCCGGAGATCAGGCCGTCGACGATCAGGCTCTGCCAGACGCCATCCGGAATGACCGCCGCCACGCCGGCGCCGATCAGGCCCAGCACGGCCTCGATGCCGTCCATCGCCGGCGTCGCCCAGGCGAACACCGCCTGGAACATTACGAACAGCAGGGCCAGCAGGATGACCAGCCCGCCGACCGGGTGCAGCAGGACGGAATCGATCCGGCCGGTCAGGGTGTCCGGCCGCTCGGGCGGCCGGACCGTGGCCTTCATGATCCGCTCGGCCTCGCGCGCCGCGCTGCGCAGGGCGGCCGCATCAGGCGACGTCCAGGCCACGTCCGAAGGCGCGGCATGGCGCCCCGCCGCCGCGTCGATGGCCGCGACCAGGTCGTCGATGCCGCGGCGCCGGGTGGCCACGGTGGTGACGACCGGCACGCCCAGTTCGGCCGACAGCCTGTCGAGGTCGATGCCCAGGCCGAGACGCTGGGCGATGTCGTACATGTTGAGGGCCAGCACCATCGGCCGGCCGACCGCCTTCAGTTCCAGCACCAGCCGCAGCACCAGCCTCAGGTTGGTGGCGTCGGCCACGCAGACGATGACGTCGGGCGGGGTCTCGCCCGCCAGCCGGCCGAGCACCGCGTCGCGGGTGACCTCCTCGTCGGGACTGCGGGCGCGCAGCGAATAGGTCCCGGGCAGGTCGAGCACCGACAGGGTGCGGCCGTCCGCCGTCCGGATCAGGCCTTCCTTGCGCTCGACGGTGACGCCGGCGTAGTTGGCCACCTTCTGGTGCGACCCGGTCAGGGCGTTGAACAGCGCCGTCTTCCCGCTGTTGGGATTGCCGACGAGCGCGACCCGCGCGCTCCGAACCGCCATGTCCATCAGGCCGGAACCCCGTCCCGGACGGCCAGGCCGGCGACGACCGTCGCCGCCTCGATCCGCATCGTCAGGCTCGCGGCCTCGTTCCGCCGCAGGGCGACGCGCATGTCGTCCACCTTCAGGGCGATGGGATCGCGGCCCAGCAGGCCTTCATGCAGCAGTTCGACCCGCGCGCCCTCGACGAAGCCCAGTTCCAGCAGCCGGCGCTCCAGTTCGAGCCCATGTTCATGGTGCTGGAGATCACCGCCCACTTGGACGATGACGCCGCAATCGCCCCGGCGGGCGTGGCTGAGTCGGATGGTGTCGGACATTGAAGCTCACAGGCGGCGCGGCTGATGCGCCTTGCTGACAGTGATTATCAGGTGCGATAGCGTCCCGTCCACCCTGTCGAACCGTCGCAGGCGTTGCCCGCCCCGCGCCCCCGGCCCACACTGGATGACCATCTGGAGGTCGAAATGAACCGCGCCGTCCCGTTCTCCCTTGCCGGACTCCTCGT
>JADGMZ010000028.1 GCA_015234495.1 Brevundimonas sp.
TTCCAGTCCCAGGGTGCGGGACGGATCGGTGATATCGCACGGGGTGTCGGCGTCGCGGATCATCGCATAGAAGCCCCGCGCCTCCTCGCGCCGCGCTTCCTCATACGGCCGCGCGGTGCAGACCGCCCGCCCGGCCGGAAAGCTCATGGAGAGCCCCCACCGCGCATTGCTGAAAACCTGTCCGGCTTGCGAGATCACGGGGCGCTCCATGCCGCAGAGCATGCGATCCGCCGGACAGGGGACGAAACGCGTGGCGGCGGTGCGTGTGTCGACCCTCACGGCGCTGGGGCCGGGCCAGCCGTCGCTGTTGATGGTCGGAACGATCCAGTAGCCGTCGAACCGCGTCGGGTAATAGGCGCTATATTCGGAGCCCGCCTCATGCAGCGCCGCCGAGGCGATGTTTTCGGCTTCGCGCGGATCGGTCACGGGACGGAGGCGGATGCTCCAGTCGCCGGTCCATGCGGGGAGCGCCGCCCACGCCATCGAGCGACAGGCCGGGTAATCACACCGGCTGGCTTCGATGACGAAGCCCACCGGCCATGCGAGAAGCGAGAACACCAGCGCCGTCAGCAGCTTTCGCCGTACGAGGGCGAACCCGGCCCCCAAGATCGCGGCGAGCGCGAAAAGAACGTGGAGGATGGCCAGGACGCCCCAAATTTCGAAGACGGTTTGTCTCGTCGCCAGGTCGATGATCTGGGGGCCGGAGCTCACCAAGCTCAACGCCGCGACGAGGAGTGAAAGGGCTATCCCAAGCAGTGCCACCAGCCTGCCACCCCAGATGAACACACGCTTCGCATAGCCCGAGACGCGGTCAGGCGCAGGAGTGTCGCCTTTCTTCGACATGACAATAACCCCGGCGAGCAGGCGAAATAGCCAAGCTAGAAGGAAAGTCGGGACCGTCAATGCTCGGCTTTCCGTCCCGACCCTTCGTCCACGGTTCAATCCGCCGCCGGACAGTGCTAGACGCGCGGCGCCCCCCGACCCCCAGCCTCACGGATCGCCGCCATGCCCGCCGCTCCCGACTTTCCTCCCGCGCCAGACCGCGTGGCGCCGAAGCGGGCGCTGATCTCGCTCAGCGACAAGACCGGGCTGGAGGACGCTGCCCGCACCCTGCACGATCTGGGCGTAGAACTGGTCTCGACCGGCGGCACCCGCGCCGCCATCGCCGGTTTCGGCCTGCCGGTGAAGGACGTCGCCGACCTGACCGGCTTTCCCGAGATGATGGACGGCCGGGTCAAGACCCTGCACCCGGTGGTGCACGGCGGCCTGCTGGGCGTGCGTGACGAACCCTCGCACGCGCAGGCCATGACCGAGCACGGCATCGGCGGCATCGATATCGCCTGGATCGACCTGTATCCGTTCGAGGCCACCGTGGCCTCCGGCGGTGGCTTCGAGGCGGCGGTCGAGAATATCGACATCGGCGGCCCGGCCATGATCCGCTCGGCCTCCAAGAACCACGGCTATGTCGCCGTCTGCGTCGACAAGGCCGGGCTGGACGAGGTGCTGGCGGCGCTGAAGGCCGACGGGACCACCTCGCTGGAGCTGCGCAAACGCCTCGCCGCCCGCGCCTTCGCCCGCACCGCCGCCTATGACGCCGCCGTTTCCGGCTGGTTCGCGCAGCAGGTCGGCGACGCCGCCCCGCCGCGCAAATCCATCGCCGGATCGCTGGCCCAGACCCTGCGCTACGGCGAGAACCCGCACCAGACCGGCGCCTTCTACCGCACCGGCGACCCGCGGCCCGGCGTCTCCAACGCCCGCCAGCTGCAGGGCAAGGAGCTGGGCTACAACAACATCGCCGACGCCGACGCCGCCTATGAACTGGTCGCCGAGTTCGAGGCCCCTGCCTGCGTCATCGTCAAACACGCCAACCCCTGCGGTGTGGCCGTCGGCGGCGACCTGGCCGAGGCCTACGCCCGGGCCCTGGAATGCGACGCCGTCTCGGCCTTCGGCGGCGTCATCGCCGTCAACCGCACCCTGACCGGCGCCGACGCCAGGCTGATCACCGACATCTTCACCGAGGTCGTCATCGCCCCCGGCGCCGACGAGGAGGCGCAAGCCGTCTTCGCGGCCAAGAAGAACCTGCGCCTGCTGCTCACCGACGGCCTGCCCGATCCGCTGGCGGCCGGCGAGGTGTTCCGCTCCGTCGCGGGCGGCTTCCTCGTCCAGGGCCGCGACCGCAGCCGCATCGCCCCGTCCGACCTGAAGATCGTCACCCGCCGCCAGCCGACGCCGCAGGAGATCGAGGACATGCTGTTCGCCTTCACCGTGGCCAAGCACGTCAAGTCCAACGCCATCGTCTATGCGAAGGACGGCCAGACCGCCGGCATCGGTGCCGGCCAGATGAACCGCCGCGACTCGGCCCGCATCGCCGCCATTCGGGCGAGGGAGGCCGGCGAGGCCAAGGGTCTGGCCCATTCCCTGGCGCAGGGCTCGGCCTGCGCCTCCGAAGCCTTCTTCCCCTTCCCCGACGGCCTGCTGGAAGCGGTGGCGGCCGGCGCCACGGCGGTGATCCAGCCCGGCGGCTCGATCCGCGACGAGGAGGTCATCGCCGCCGCCGACGAACAGAACGTCGCCATGGCCTTCACCGGCGTGCGCGTGTTCCGGCATTAGACCCAAGCATTTCCTCCCCGTTCGCTCTTCGCGAATGGGGAGGGGGACCGCGAAGCGGTGGAGGGGCTGCCAGCCACAGGCTCGACCGTGCGGCTGAACCGGCCCCTCCGTCTCGCCGGCTATCGCCGTCGATCCACCGCCCCATCGCTACGCGACGGGAAGGAGACGCGCCCGGCAACCCCGGTTAAGCTTCGCCGATGGATACCCTCTCTGAACGCTGGGCCCGGCTTCAGCCCCACACCACCATGACCGGCCCCGACGACGACCGGCCCCGCCCGGCGGTGCTGCTGTTCCACGGCTGCGGCGGCCTGCGCGGCCATCTGCCGAAATACGCCGAGGTGGCGAAGGCGGCCGGCTGGCGCGCCTTCACCGTCGATTCCTACGGCCCGCGCGGCTGGAGCCGTCAGTTCGCCATGGCCACGGTCTGCACCGGCCTGCTGCTGCGCGGCCACGACCGCGCCGGCGACATCCTTGCGACCCTTTATGGCGTCTCGCAGCGGCCCGACGTCGACGCCGCGAAGATCGCCCTCGCCGGCTGGAGCCACGGCGGCTGGGGCATCATGGAGGCGATGAGCGCCGACCGCGCCCGCCCGACGCTGGGCCTCGCCGACCCCGGAAACGTCAGCCTCGACGGCGTCGTGGCCGCCTACCTCGCCTATCCCTACGTCGGGATCGCCGCCCTCAACCGCATGCGGCCCTGGCGGCACTGCCCGAAGACCCTCGCCGTCATCGCCCGCTCGGATCACCTGACCACGGTCCGCAACGCCGAGCGCGTCCACGACATGATCCGCAACTGCGGCGCCGAGGTCGAGACCTGGATCGCCGACGGCACCCACAGCTTCGACGAACCCATGACCGCCCCGCCGATGCGCTACGACCCGGACCTGTGCGACGAGGCCCTGCGCCGCTTCCAGGCCCTGCTACACGACGTGGCGGTCGCGCCCGCCGCCTGATCGGTCTATGGACCCGGCCATGACGACCCTCCTCTACGGCCGCCCGCCCGCCGTATTCGACCCGCCCGGCGACGCGACCCAGACCTCGCCCCTGATCCCCGGCTCCGCCGCGCTGGAATCCGTGCCCGAAGGCTCGGCCGACGCCGCCATGATCTACGCCCCGCCCGGCGTGCTGGAGCGCCGCCATACGCTGGCTCTGGCCCTGAAGACGCTGAAGCCCGGCGGCCGCCTCGACGTCATGGCTCCCAAGGACAAGGGCGGCTCCCGCCTCAAGAAGGAGCTTCAGGCCTTCGGCCTGGAGGTCGGCGAAAGCGCCAAGGCCCACCACCGCCGCTGCGTGGTGATCCGGCCCGACACGGTCGACGGTCTGGACGAGGCCATCGCTGCCGGCGCGCCCCGGCTCGTGCCGGGCCTCGACGCCTGGTCCCAGCCCGGCGTCTTCGCCTGGGACCGCGTCGACGCCGGCACCCTGCTGCTGGCCGAGCACCTGCCGCCGCTGAAGGGCGCCGGGGCCGATCTCGGCTGCGGCTACGGCGCCCTCGCCACCGTGGCGCTGCGCTCCCCCGCCGTCACCGCCCTGCGCCTGATCGACCTTGACCGCCGCGCCGTCGAGGCCGCCCGGCGCAATGTCACCGACCCCCGCGCCAGCTTCGACTGGGCCGACGCCCGCACCGCCGAGGCCAACGGCGATCTCGATTTCGTGGTCATGAATCCCCCCTTCCACGACGGCGGCGCCGAGGACCGGCGCCTGGGTCAGGCCTTCATCCGTCAGGCCGCCGCCATGCTGAAGAAGGGCGGCGTCCTCTGGCTCGTCGCCAACCGCCACCTGCCCTATGAGGCCGACATCACCGCCGCCTTCAAACGCTCGCAACCCGTCGCCGACAAGGGCGGCTACAAGGTCATCGAGGCGGTGAAGTGAAGACGCCCACGGCCCGCGTCGACAAGCTCCTCGGCTCCATGGGCTACGGCTCGCGCAGCGAGATGGCCCGCCTTGGCAAGGCCGGCGGCATCGTCCTCGACGGCGCGGACCTGACCGACGTGTCGAAACGCATCCCCGTCACCCCCGACCTGCCGTCGCGCATGCAGATCGATGGCGAGCCGCTCGACCCCCCGCCCGGCCTCGTCCTGATGCTGCACAAGCCGCTCGGCATGACCTGTTCGCACAAGGAGGACGGCGCTCTCGTCTACGACGTCCTGCCCGACCGCTGGCGCCGCCGCGACCCCGCCATCTCGACCATCGGCCGCCTCGACAAGCAGACCACCGGCCTGCTCCTGCTCACCGACGACGGCGACCTGCTCCATCGGGTGATCAGCCCCAAACGCCACGTCGCCAAGGTCTATCGCGCCGGCCTCGCCCGCCCGCTAGCCGGAACGGAGGCTGACCTGTTCGCCGCCGGCGGCCTCGTGCTCGAAGGCGAGGACAAGCCGCTGGCGCCCGCCGCGCTGGAGGTGCTGTCCCCCACCGAGGCCCGCCTGACCGTCACCGAGGGCCGCTACCACATGGTCCGCCGCATGTTCGCCGCCGTCGGCAACCACGTCGAAACCCTGCACCGCGAGCGCATCGGCGGCCTGTCCCTGCCCGACGACCTGGCCCCCGGCGAATGGCGGCTGCTGGATCAGGCCGGCGTCGACGCCATATTCGCCCCATGACCCTCGCCAAGATCTGCGGCCTGACCACCCCCGAAACCCTCGACGCCGCCCTCGCCGGCGGCGCGGCCTTCGTCGGCGCCGTGGTCTTCCCCAGGAGCCCGCGCCACCTCGCCCCCCTGCACGCCTCGACCCTGTTCGACCGCGCCCGCGGCAGGGCGAAGATCGTCGCCGTCACGGTCGACGCCGACGACGCCCTGCTGACCGAGATCGCCCTGATCCTCAAGCCCGACCTGATCCAGCTGCACGGTTCGGAAAGCCCCGCCCGCGCCGAACAGGTCCGCACCCTGACCGGCGCCGGGGTCATCAAGGCCCTGCCGATCCGCGTCCACGAGGATTTCGCCGGGGCCGAGGCCTGGGAGCCCTTCGCCGACCACCTGATGTTCGACGCCAGACCGCCCGAGGGCTCCGACCTGCCCGGCGGCGTCGGCGCCCGCTTCGACTGGACGCTGCTGGCCGACCGCGCCTTCCGCCACCCGTGGTTCGTCGCCGGCGGGCTGACGCCGGGCAACGTCGGGGACGCCATCCGCATCTCCGGCGCCCCCATGGTCGATGTGTCCTCTGGCGTGGAAACCGCGCCGGGTGTTAAGGAGCCTGCCCTGATCGCGGCGTTTCTCGACGCCGTCCGGTCGGCCTGATTTCCGCCGCTCCCCCGCGCGAGACCTCTTCCTGTGAACGCCACCCTGCCCAACAGCTACGCCATGCCCGACGCGGAGGGCCGCTTCGGCCCCTACGGCGGCCGGTTCGTGGCCGAGACGCTGATGCCGCTGATCCACGAGCTGGGCGCGGCCTGGGAGGCGGCCAAGGCGGATCCGTCGTTCCAGGCCGAGCTGGACGGCTTCCTCACCGACTATGTCGGCCGGCCCAGCCCCCTGTATCTGGCCGAGCGGCTGACCGCCCACTACGGCGCGGCCGACATCTGGTTCAAGCGCGACGAGCTGAACCACACCGGGGCCCACAAGGTGAACAACTGCATGGGCCAGATCCTGCTGGCCATGCGCATGGGCAAGACCCGCATCATCGCCGAGACCGGCGCCGGCCAGCACGGCGTGGCCACGGCCACCGTCTGCGCCCGCTTCGGCCTACCCTGCGTGGTCTACATGGGCGCCGCCGACGTCGAGCGGCAGTCGCCCAACGTCTTCCGCATGAAGCTGCTCGGCGCCGAGGTGGTGCCGGTGACCTCGGGCCGCGGCACCCTCAAGGACGCCATGAACGAGGCGATGCGCGACTGGGTCACCAATGTCGCCGACACCTACTACCTGATCGGCACAGCCGCCGGGCCGCACCCCTATCCGGCCATGGTGCGCGACTTCCAGTCGGTGATCGGCCGCGAGGTCCGCGCCTCCATGCTGGCCCGCAGGGAGAAGCTGCCCGACGCCTGCGTGGCGGCCATCGGCGGCGGCTCCAACGCCATCGGCCTGTTCCATCCCTTCATCGACGACGCCGGCGTGCGCCTGATCGGGGTCGAGGCGGCCGGGCGCGGTCTCGACACCCCGGACCACGCCGCCTCGCTTCAGGGCGGCCGCCCCGGCGTGCTGCACGGCAACCGCACCTGGCTGCTCCAGGACGACGACGGCCAGATCCTCGAGGGCCACTCCATTTCGGCCGGCCTCGACTATCCCGGCATCGGCCCCGAGCACGCGTGGCTGAAGGAGATCGGCCGCGCCGAATACCGCGCCGCCACGGACGAGGAAGCGCTGGAAGCCTTCCAGCTGTGTTCGAAGCTGGAGGGGATCATCCCCGCGCTGGAGCCCAGCCATGCCCTGGCCCGCGTCGGCGAGATCGCGCGCGAGGTGGGCAAGGGCGGCGATGTCGTGCTCAATATGTGCGGGCGGGGCGACAAGGACATCTTCGCCGTGGCGAAGCATCTGGGCGTGGAGCTCTAAGGACCATGAAACTCGTTCTGCTGGCCGCCGCGGCGGCCCTTATCGCCGGGCCGACCGACGCCCAGGGCTCGCTGCCCGACGTGCCGCTGCTGGCCGGCGCCACGCCGGCGCCGGATTGCGGCAACCTGTACGGCATGGCCGGCAAGGCCTTCTGCGTCAGCGCCCCGCTGGCGGCCGTCGGCGCCCTGGCCGACGCCTATGTCGCCGACCTGGAAGCGCGCGGCTGGCTGGTCGCCGCCGGCGACGCCAACCGCGTGGTCTTCGTCAAGCGGCGCGACGGCGGCGGCTGCGACGGGCTGCAGATGCAGGCCTTCTACGACACCTCGCGCCCGGCGGGACCCGAAGCCACGGGCTATCTCGGCTTCGGCGTGATCCCGGGCGACGTCTGCGCCTCCGGCCAGCCCGGCGCCGCTCCGCAGCCATGACCACCGCGCGTATCGACGCCCGCTTCGCGGCGCTGAAGGCCGAGGGCCGGGCCGGCTTCGTGCCCTATGTCATGGCCGGCGATCCCTCGCGCGAGGCGGCGCTGGAGATCCTGCGCGGCCTGCCGGCGGCGGGCGCCGACATCATCGAACTGGGCATTC
>JADGMZ010000029.1 GCA_015234495.1 Brevundimonas sp.
CGAGGCCGAAGCCGAGGTCCTCCAGCAGGCCGGCCTCGAAGCGCACGAAGACGGCGGGCCAGACCTCGGGCACGGCGAAGGCGGCCATCAGGGCCTCGAAGGCGAGGAAGGCGCCGGGGTGCGGTTCACGCTCGGGCAGGCTGCCCTGGGCCACGGCGGCGGCGGCGGCCAGGCCGGTCAGGGCCAGCGGATCGTCGAACAGGGCGCTGGGCCCCTCCCCCACCGGCTCCAGCCGGGCCGAGCCGAGATGGTCGGAGGTGCGGGCGCGATAGTCGGCGACGACGCGGGCCCCGGGCTGAAGGAAGGGTTTCATCCGCCGCGACGCTCCGCCGGCGACATAGGCGGCGCGGCGGCCATGACCTTCGGTGAGCAATTCGACCACCACCCCGGTGTCGCCGTGGGCCCGGGCCGAGAGGACGAAGGCGTCGTCGGTGAAATCCATCCAGACCCGTTAGCCCGCGCGGCCGGTGTTGGCCATACGTTCCGGTCGCAAGGGCGCTACCCGGGCGCGGCGGCGATGGCGGCGACGACGTCGCGGGCGCGGTCGTTGGGGACGGCGAAGCTGAGGACGTACTGTTCGACCTTCCAGCCCGAGCGGGTCTTGCGCAGGACGCCGGAGCCGCGGGTGACGCCGTAGGACTCGCTGTCCAGCACCTCGTCGAACCAGGCGATGCACATGCACTGGATGGGCGCGAGGGTCACGGTCCGCTCGACCGGGGTGTAGGTCCAGCCCTGGCCGCGGGCGAAGTACGGCTCCGCATAGGCGCGGAACTCGGTCAGGGTCCAGCGCTCGGTCGCGTCGGTGCCGATGAAGCGGGCGTCGGGGGTGAACAGGTCGAAATAGGCCGGGCCGTCGGCTCTGGCGGCGGCGGCGTGCAGGGCGTCGATGACCTCCGCGACGTCTTCCTCGGGCGTCGGCGGGGGCGCGACGGCCAGGGCCAGGGCGGCGAACAGTTCCAGCATGACGGTGTCCTCGCGGGTGTTCGGGGAGCCTAGACCGGGGCGTCGCGGATGTCTGCGGACCTTTATTTAACCGCACGGTTGACAATGGAGCCGACGAGGTGCATTTAACTCGTCAGTTAGATAAGAAGCGTACCCATGCAGACCGATCCCCTCTCCGCCAAGTTCGCCGCCCTGGCCGACCCGACCCGTCGGGCCATCCTGGCGCGGCTGTGCGAGGGCGAGGCCAGCGTCAACGAACTGGCCGAGCCCTTCGACATGAGCCTGCCGGCGGTGTCGAAGCATCTGAAAGTGCTGGAGAAGGCCGGTCTGATCAGCCGGGGGCGGGAGGCGCAGTGGCGTCCCGCGCGGCTGGAGCCGATGGGTCTGAAGGGCGTCGCCGAGTGGCTGGAGCATTACCGCCGCTTCTGGGACGCCAGCTTCGATCGCCTCGACGCCTACCTGAAGAAAATCCAGAAAGGGGACCCCGATGGCCCAAGAAATTGAGAACAATCCCTGCCACACCGACGGCGTGGCGCACGAGCACGCCCTGGTGCTGCGCCGCGTGCTGGATGCGACGCCGGAGCAGATCTGGAAGGCGTGGATGACGCCCGAGCTGCTGCAGCAGTGGTTCGCGCCCAAGCCGTGGACGATCTCGGATGTCGAGCTGGACCCGCGGCCCGGCGGGGTGTTCAACTTCGTCATGCACGGCCCGGACGGCGAGCGCTTCGCCAACAGCGGCATCTTCCTGGAGGCGATCCCGGGACGGCGCTGGATCACGACCGACGCCCTGACGCCGGATTGGCGGCCCGCCGGCCAGCCCTTTATGGTCGGCACGGTCGAACTGACCCCGCGCGAGGACGGCAGGACCGATTACGTCGCCACCGCGCGCCACTGGAACGCCGAGACCATGAAACAGCACGAGGCCATGGGCTTCCATGAAGGCTGGGGCACATGCGCCGACCAGCTGGCCGAGCTGCTGAAGAAGCCGAACTGATCCTCCCCGGCCGCGACCGGACCCGCCGAAGAGCCTGCCGATGACCCTCGTCGAGAACAACGCGACCCGCCCCACCCTTCAGATGCAGCGCTGGTTCGACGCGCCGCGGGCGCTGGTGTGGCGGGCGTGGACCAACCCCGAGGTGATGGTTCTGTGGCTGGGTCCGGTCGAATGGCCGGCGGTCAGCGCCAGCCAGGACCTGAGGGTCGGCGGCGAATGGCGGGCCTGCCTGCGCTCGCCCGACACCGGTCAGGACCTGTGGCAGGGCGGCGTCTATCGCGAGATCGTGCCCGAGGAGCGGCTGGTCTTCACCTTCAAGTGGGACGAGTCGCACGAGGACGGCCCGCCGGTCGAGACGCTGGTGACCGTGCAGCTGAGCGATGCGCCCGACGGCGGCACCCTGATGGATTTCACCCACGAGGGCCTGAAGTCCGGACAGAGCCTGGTCGGCCACCGCCACGGCTGGACCAGCACCTTCGAGCGTCTGGAGGCCTTCCTCGCGGCCGGGGGCGCGGATCGGTAGCGGCGCCGCCGCGTCGCGTGCGTGAGTTCAACCCCCTCAAGGAGCGACCGCCATGAAGATCGTGACCAGTCTGAGTTTCCGCGGCCAGTGCCGCGAGGCGTTCGAGTTCTACGCCCGGGTGCTGGGCGGCGAGATCACCGCCGCCTTCGCCTATGGCGACGGGCCGCCGGACATGCCGATCGACCCGAAATACCGCGACCAGCTGATGCACTGCTGGCTGGAGGTCGGCGACCAGGCGATCATGGGATCCGACGGCATTCCGGAGTTCGCGCCCAACTACGACCAGCCGGCCAGCGGCTTCGACGTCACCCTGCACACCGACGACCCCGCCGAAGCCAGGCGCTGGTACGACGCCCTCGTCGAGGGCGGCCAGCCGACCATGCCGTTCGGCGAGACCTTCTGGTCGCCCGGCTACGGCGGCCTGATCGACCGGTTCGGCGTGCCGTGGATGGTCAACACCATCCCGGCCGAAGGCTGGACGCCAAGCCAGGGCTGACGCCCCCAGCCCGACCTTAACTGGAGAAACTCCATGAAGGCCTCGCCCATGGTCTGGACCGGCCACGTCCTGACCGCCCTGTTCGCCCTGTTCATCGCCGGCGCGTCCGCCCTTCCCAAGTTGGCGGGCATGCCGATCACCGAGGAGATCATGACCCAGTTGGGCTGGCCGTCCGGCTATGTGCTGATGATCGGTCTGATGGAGCTGGGCTTCCTGATCCTCTATCTGATCCCGCGCACCAGCCTGCTCGGCGCCGTCCTGTTCACCGGCCTGCTGGGCGGGGCTATGGCGACGCATGTCCGGGCCGAGAGCCCGCTGTTCAGCCACGTGCTGTTCTCGATCTACCTCGGCCTGTTCATGTGGGGCGGACTGTGGCTGCGGGATCCGACCCTGCGCGCCGCCTTTCCGTTCCGTAGAGGCCCCGCCCCGGCGCCTGCGGGAGGCTGAAATGAAGATGGGACCGGCCGCCGCGAATCCCCACGCCTATGTGGCCGGTCTCGACGGGTGGCGGCGCGAACGGGTCGAGGCCCTCCGCGCTGCCGTCCGCGCCGTCGCCGGTCTGGATGAGGCGATCAAATTGGGCCACCTCGTCTATCTGTCGAACGGCCCCGTCCTGCTGATCCGCGCCGAGGAGCGGCGCGTGCTGCTCGGCTTCTGGCGCGGCCAGCGGTTGCGAGGCCTCGAACCGCGCCTGAAGCCGGGCGGCCAGTACGAGATGGCCGCGATCAGCCTGGCCGAGGGCGACGCGATCGATCCGGCCGTCGTCACGACCCTGACCCGCGCCGCTATCGATCTGAACGTCGCGATCGGCGATCCCACCAAGGACCTGAAGAAGGAGACGACCCGATGACTCGACTGGTTCTCAACCGCTTCGCCGTTCTGGCGGCGGCCTCCGTGCTGGCCATGGCGGCCTCGTCGCCCGCGCTGGCGCAGGCCCCCGCCACAGCCGCCGCCACGAACGCCACCGCCCAGGCGGCGCCCCGCGCCGACTCCGCCGCGGTCGAGGGCGGCGAGGTGCGCTACTTCGTCCACGGCGACCTGAGCTCAGGCAAGCGGCCGCTGCTCATCCTGCACGGCGCCTTCATGTCATCGGACGCGATGAAGCCGCTGACCGACCTGATCACCGACCGGCCGCTGATCGTGGTCGACCAGCGCGGCCACGCCCGCACCGGCGATCTGCCCGGCCCGATCTCCTACGAGACCCTGGCCGATGACGCCGCCGCCGTGCTGGCCGATGCGGGCGTCGAGAAAGCCGATGTGTTCGGCTATTCGATGGGCGCCGGCGCGGCGCTTCAGCTGGCGCTGCGCTACCCCGAGCGGGTGGACCACCTGGTCCTGGCCTCGGTCAGTTTCAACGAGGCGGGCAACCTGCCGGGCTTCGCCGAACAGATGGCCTCGATCACGCCCGAGATCTTCGCCGGCTCGGCCATGGAGCGCGAGTTCCTGCGCCTGTCGCCGACGCCGGACGCCTTTCCCTCGGTGGTCAACAAGATCATGGGCATGGACGCCGGTCAGGACTGGTCGGCCGAAAGCATCGCGGCGATGACGGCGCCGACCTTCATCATTATCGGCGACCACGACATCGTCCGGCCCGAGCACGCGGTGGAGCTGTACCGCCTACGCGGCGGCGGCGATACGGCCCGGGCTTCGCAGCCGTTCCTGACCGAGGCCCCGCCGGCGCGGCTGGCCATCCTGCCGGCCGCCTCGCACGTCGAGGTGTTCGGCGATCCGGCCCTGCTGGCGGCGATGATCCAGCCGTTCCTGGACGACCAGACCCGTCCGGTCCCGCCGGCCTTCTTCTGACCCCTGAGGCGATCTCCCGTGCGCCAGATCAGAACCGCGACCTTCGTCAGCCTCGACGGCGTCATCCAGGCGCCGGGCGGGCCCGACGAAGACCCCAGGGGCGGCTTCCGCTTCGGCGGCTGGGTCTGGCCGTTCTTCGACGAGGCCGCGGGCGGGCTGATGGGCCGGGCCATGGGCGAGGACTACGACCTGCTGCTGGGCCGGCGAACCTATGAGATTTTCGCCGCCTACTGGCCCCACCAGGAGGGGGAGATCGCGCGCACCTTCAACGCCGTGAACAAATATGTCGCGGCGGGAAGCGACACGCCGCTGGACTGGCCTCACAGCCACCGGCTGGAAGGCGACCTGGCCGGGGCGGTGCAGCGGCTCAAGACCAGCCCCGGCCGCGACCTGCTGATCCAGGGGTCGAGCGAGGTCATCCACGCCCTGCTGGCCCACGACCTGATCGACCAGATGACCCTGCTGACCTTCCCGATCGTTCTGGGACGCGGCCGGCGCCTGTTCGATGAGACGTCGCGGCCGCGCAGCTGGACCCTGACCGGCGGCGAGACCTCGCCCGCCGGCGTCGTGGTCGGGACCTACCGTCGCGGCGGCGACGTCGCCACGGGCCGGTTCGGGGAGGATGACCCCAGTCCGGCGGAACGGGCGCGCCGCGAACGCTGGGCCACAGGGGCCTGAGCGAAACGGTCGCGCTTGGCGAGGCCGTGCATCCGGGCCTAGATCGCCGCATGACCCAGTCCCGCATCCGCGCCGCCGCGCTTCAGTCCAGGATCATGAGCGCGGAGGACGCCGCCGCGCTGATCCCGCCGGGCTCGACGGTGGGCATGAGCGGCTTCACCGGCTCGGGCTACCCGAAGAAGGTCCCGCTGGCGCTGGCGGCGCGCATCGAGGCGGAGCGGGCGGCCGGGCGGCCGTTCCGGCTCAAGGTGTGGACCGGGGCCTCGACCGGGCCCGAGCTGGACGGGGCGCTGGCGCGCGCCGACGGCATCGAGTTTCGCCTGCCCTACAATTCCGACCCCTACGCTCGCGAGCGGATCAACAAGGGGGAGATGGAATACCTCGACATGCACCTGAGCCAGGTGGCGCCGGCGGCGTGGCAGGGCTTCCTGGGGCCGCTGGACACGGCGGTGATCGAGGTGACGGCGATCACCGAGGACGGGGCGCTGGTCCCCTCCTCCTCGGTCGGCAACAACAAGACCTGGCTGGACCGGGCCGAGCGGGTGATCCTGGAGGTCAACCGCTGGCAGAATCCGGCGCTGGAGGGGATGCACGACATCTACTACGGCACCGCCCTGCCGCCCGACCGGGTGCCGATCCCCCTGGTGCGGCCCGATGAGCGTATCGGCCAGACCACCTTCCGCTGCGACCCGGACAAGATCGTCGCCATCGTCGAGACCGACTCCCCGGACCGCAACGCCCCGTTCTCGGCCCCGGACGAGAACGCCCGGGCGATCGCCGGCCATCTGATCGAATTTCTCGCCCACGAGGTGAAGGTCGGTCGGCTGCCGGCCAACCTGCTGCCGCTGCAGTCGGGCGTCGGCAATGTCGCAAATGCGGTGATGGCGGGGCTGATGGACAGCCCGTTCGAGAACCTGACCGCCTACACCGAGGTGCTGCAGGACGGGATGCTGGAGCTGCTGGAGTCCGGCAAGCTGACCGTGGCCTCGGCCACCGCCCTGTCGCTGAGTCCGGAAGCCGCGGCCGACCTGAACGACCGGATGGACCAGTTCCGCGGCAAGCTGATCCTGCGGCCGCAGGAGATCTCGAACCATCCCGAACTGATCCGCCGTCTGGGCTGCATCGCCATGAACGGGCTGATCGAGGCGGACATCTTCGGGACGGTGAACTCGACCCATGTGATGGGGTCGCGCATCCAGAACGGCATCGGCGGCTCGGGCGACTTCGCGCGCAACGCCTTCATCTCGGTGTTCATGACCCCGTCGACGGCCAAGGACGGCAAGATCTCGTGCATCGTGCCGCACGCCAGCCATGTCGACCACATCGTCCAGGACGTGCAGGTGCTGGTCACCGAACAGAGGCTGGCCGACCTGCGTGGGCTGTCGCCGAAGCAGCGGGCGCGGGTGATCATCGCCAACTGCGCCCATCCGGACTACCGGCCGATGCTGGAGGACTATTACGAGCGGGCGCTTAAGGGCTCGTACGGGCTGCAGTCCCCCACCCTGCTGGACGAGGCGCTGTCGTGGCATCAGCGGTTCGTGGAGACAGGGTCGATGCGGGCCTGAGACTCAAGGGTTCATCACAACGGCGGTCGCACAACGAACAGGGCCCGAGACGCTGCTAGCGGGCCATTTCGGCCGGGAAGGCGCGGCCGAGGGCTTCGGCCATGGCCTGCTGGGAGAGCAGGAAGACGGCGTCGCGCTGGTGGTAGTTGTTGGACAGGACGATGACCGTCACGTCCGCGTCGGGCTGGTGGGTGACTAGGTTGCGGAAGCCCGACCAGCTGCCGGTGTGGTAGATCTGGCGGTCGAGAAAGTCGGGGCGGACGCGGCGGCCGAGTGTGTTGGAGAACAGGCCGTAGCCCCAGTCGCGGCGCGGGCGGCCGCGCTCGTCGGGGGTGTCGGCGGGGGCATGGTCGGCGATCATCGCGGCGTAGCTTTCCGGGCTGAGCAGCCGGCCGCCGTGCAGGGCGCGCTGCCAGACCAGCAGGTCGTCGAGCGTCGAATACAGGGCGCCTGCGCCGAAGATGATGCTGACGTTGTGGTCCGGCTGGGGCGTCAGGCCGCCGGCGAGGTTGGCGTAGCCCATGACCACGTCCGACATGTCGTCCTCGAAGCCGGTGTCGGCCATGCCGAGCGGAAGGAAGAAGGCGTCGCGCAGATAGTCCGGCAGCGGCAGGCCGGTCGCCTTCTGG
>JADGMZ010000030.1 GCA_015234495.1 Brevundimonas sp.
TCACCCACGGCTCCTCGGCCCAGCGGATGGAGTGGCTGCGGCGGGGCTATCAGTCCGGCGATCCGGCCGCCTGCGACACCTTCGCGGCGCTCTGAAGCCTCACTCGACCGTCAGGTCCAGCGGCCGCGAGACCCACAGGGCGGCCTCGCCCAGATCGATGGCCGCGCGCCGCCCGGCGAAGGCCTCCATGCCCACCAGCGCGCCGGGGAAGTTGGGCAGGGGCGGCTGTTCGAAGACGCCGACCTGCACCCGCTCGTACAGATGGTCGGCGAAGGTCACGGTCCGCGCCTCCAGCACCGCCGCCCGGGTGGCGCCGCCGAGGACGAGGCTCGTCCCCATGGTCTGCGGCCGTCCATCCAGCAGGCCGGAGGCGGCGGCGGTGGCCTGGTCCACGGCCAGCAGGGAGGAGGCGCCGGTGTCGACCACCGCCTGCACCGTCGCCCCCTCGACCGTGACCTCGGCCACCAGTCCGCCGCCGGTCGCCCGAACCGTCGCCGGGATCAGGTCCGGCGGCCGGACGAAGGCTTCGCGCGAGATCAGACGCACGTGCCGCCGCCCGGCGTCGAGCGCCAGCACCAGATGCTCCAGCACGTCGCGACCGAGGATCAGCGGCGTGTCGAGCCCCTCCGCCGAAGCCAGCGGGCCGAGATCCAGGATCGCCGCGCGCAGCTTGCCGACGGTCAGACCGGGCAGGCCGACCTCGACCGTGACGCCCCGGCCCATCTGGCTGCCGCCGCCGACGCCATAGGCGATCAGCGGCATGTCGAACATCGGGCGCCGCTTCTCGGGCAGGGCCTCGACCAGACGACGGTCGATCACCGAATACTGCGCGCCGGTGTCGATCAGGGCGATGACCTCGCGGCCGTCGACCCGCGCCTCCACGGTCGGCACGCTGGCGCGGCGGGCATAGGGCAGCCACGGCGTGGCCCCGGCCGCGCCGAAGACCAGATCCGGGGCCGGCCAGAACAGGGTCTCGCGGGCCCACCAGGCGCCGCCGCCGACGACGGCCAGGCCTGCGGCGCGGATCAACAGATTGCGACGGTTCATGCCGGACGAACATGGGCCGCGGGCGGGCTCTGCGCCAGCGTCGCCGCGATCACGCCGGGCGCGGCCCGAACGGAACCACCTTGTTGTCGGCGTCGTGGCCGATGTCGGCGGCGCCCAGATACGGAATGCCGGTCCGCCCGCACCAGTCGCGGACGATCTCCTCGGCGGTCAGGCCGAAGTCGGGATCGTTCGCGACCACTTCCGACACCCGCCCCAGGCGGATGCCGGCCACGCGCCGGATCGAGGCCTGGCCGGTCAGGTGGAACATCATCCGGTCGACCCGGTACAGCGGCTCCGACACCTCCTCCAGCATCAGCACATGGCCCGACAGATCGGGCTCCAGCTCGGTGCCGACGAGGGCGTCGAGAATGCTCAGGTTGAAGGCTGCGGCCGGCCGCGGATCGTCGTGCAGGCTCGGCTCCCATGACGCCGGATCGCCGCTGGTCAGCCAGTCCAGCGCCCGGCGCGCCGCGGCCGGGTCGCGCACCGCGTCCGAGGCCATCGGCCCGTGTGCCACCTGTGCAAAGCCCGCCTTGTACATCCCCGCCAGCAGGGTCCCCGCGTCGGAATAGCCCAGATACCGTTTCTCCCGCGCCGCCCCGGTCAGCTGCGGCAGCACCGCCCCGGCGATCCGGCAGGAGCCGTAGCCGCCCCGAGCGAACCACACCGCGTCGACTCCGGGATCATTGGCGTATTCGACGAAGGCCGCGGCCCGGCTGGCGTCATCGCCGCCGAAATGGCCGTGCTCCGCATAGCTGGCCGGATGGATGACCGCCTCGACCGATCCGTCCGTCACATGGGCCGCAAACCACGCCTCGATAGCCGCGCCCCGCTCCCGGCTGAAGCGCGAACTGGCGTTGACGATGCCGATTCTCATGGGAGGGAGAGCGTCTTCACGGCCTGCCCGGTCCGGGTCTTGCGTTCGTGGCGCCTGACGATCCACGACCACCCCGACTGGATGACCGCACTCAGTCCAACAGCCGCCACGGGCCATATCGAATCGATCCTGGTGTCGACGAAGGGCAGCCAGCCCCGGCTCCACAGGAACGTCGCGATGAAGCCGAGAACCGTGCTCCAGATCAGGACGTGGCGGCCCTGCCTGACCCATTGCGGCAGTCCTTCGCCCCGCGCCAGCGCAGCCTCCTCGCCCTCGAGCTTCTTGCCGAAGACCACGTCGAGGAAACGGCTGGCCAGGTTGGTCGGTGGATGAGTCGCCATTCAGCGCGGTTCCCGGTTGACGGCCCAGCCTAGAGGTCCCTCTCCGCTTCTGGAAGTCGCCGCGCATCGGCCCTTCCCCGCCGCCCTCAACCCGCCTACTCAGCGTCCATGGCGAACGACTATTTCTTCTGCGGCATCGGCGGCTCGGGCATGCTGCCGCTGGCGATGATCGTGCAGGCGCAGGGCCACCGCATTGACGGCTCGGACCGCTCGCGCGACCAGGGCCGCACCCCCGAGAAATTCGCCTGGCTCGAGGCCCACGGCGTGACCCTGCATCCGCAGGACGGTTCGGGCGTCACCCGGCCCGGCCAGATCGTCGTCGCCACCGGCGCCATCGAGGAGACGGTACCGGATATCGGCGCGGCCCGCCGCGCCGGCGCCCGCATCGTCACCCGCCCCGAGCTGCTCAGCCAGCTGTTCAACGCCGCCCCGACCTCGATCGGCGTCGCCGGCACCAGCGGCAAGTCGACCATCACCGGCATGGTCGCCTGGATGCTGCACCGCGCCGGGCGCGAACCGACCGTCATGAACGGCGCGGTGATGAAGAATTTCGCCGACGCCGACCACCCCTTCGCCAGCGCCCTGGTCGGCGGTCCCGACCTGTTCGTTTCCGAGGTCGACGAGTCCGATGGCTCCATCGCCCGCTACGACCCGACCGTGGCCGTGGTCTCCAACATCTCTCTCGACCACAAGTCGATGGAAGAGCTGCGCGAGCTGTTCGGCGGATTCACCGGCCGGGCGCGCAAGACCGTGCTCAACCTCGACAACCCCGAGACCGCCGCCCTCGCCCAGCGCATGGTCGAGGCGGGCCGCGGCGAGGCGGTGCTCACCTTCGCCCTCGGCAATGACGCCGCCGACATCTCGGCCCACGATCTCGAGCCTCTGGCCACCGGTATCCGCTTCCGGTTGTCGGAGCGGGCCTCCGGCGCGCGCGGCCCTGTCACCCTCGACGTCCCGGGCGCCCACAACGTCGCCAACGCGCTCGCCGCCCTGGCCGCCGTGCGCGCGCTCGACGTCCCGCTCGACGAGGCCGTGGCCGCGCTGCAGAGCTTCGCCGGCATCCGCCGCCGCATGGAGACGGTGGGGACCGCCGGCGGCGTCACCGTCATCGACGACTTCGCCCACAACCCGGACAAGATCGCCGCCACCCTGAAGACCCTGCACGCCTTCGACGGCCGCCTCCTGATCCTGTTCCAGCCGCACGGCTTCGGCCCGCTGAAGCACATGAAGCACGAGCTGATCGACGGCTTCGCCGGCCTGTTGCGCCCGGACGACATCCTGCTGATGCCCGAGCCAGTCTATTACGGCGGCACCACCGACCGCAGCGTGGGCAGCGAGGACATCGCCTCGGGCGTCCGCGCCGCAGGCCGCAGCGCCGAGGCCCTGGCCACGCGCGAAGCCTGCGGCGACCGCCTGGTCGACCTGGCCCGTCCCGGCGACCGCATCGTCGTCATGGGCGCCCGCGACGACACCCTGTCCGCCTTCGCCGCCGAGCTGCTGACGCGGCTCGGCTGAGCCAGGGCAACCGTTCCGCCGTCGGGGTATTGTAGAGCTTCATGCTCCAGTTTCCTCCTCCCCCGCCCCCCGAACTGCCCGAGGTCGTCGTCACCGCCGCCCGCCTGCCGCCCGCCGCCTCAGGGGCCGCCTTCTCGGTCATCCGCCTCGACGCCCGCGACCTGCGAGACCAGCAGAGGCTGGACGAGGCGCTGCGTTCCGTGCCCGCCGTCTCTCTGTTCCGCCGCACCACCAGCCTGTCCGCCAACCCCACGACCCAGGGCATATCCCTGCGCGCCATCGCCCCCTCCGGGGCCGGACGCACCCTGGTCACCCTCGACGGCGTGCCGCTGAACGATCCGTTCGGCGGCTGGGTGATCTGGTCCCAGGTTCCGACCGAGAGCCTGTCCGGCCTCGACATCGTGCGCGGCGCCGGTGCGGGCCCGTGGGGCGCGGGGGCCCTGACCGGCGTGATCCAGCTGCGCGAGCGCGACGGCGGCGGAGTGCTGGACGCCTCGCTCGGCGAGCGCGGCGCGGCCCGGCTGGCCGGATCCGGAGGCGCCGACCTCGGGCCGCTGCGGCTCGTCGCCTCCGGCCTCTACGAGACCAGCGACGGCTATGTCCCGGTGCGCGGGTCAGGGGCAGGCGCGGCCGAGCGCCCGCTCGACCTCGAGGTCCGCTCGGCCGCCCTGCGCGCCGACGTTCCGCTGGGCGAGGCCGCCCTGTCCCTGCGCGCCGCGGCGTTCGAGGAGGAGCGCGGCTCGGGGGTGGAGAACAGCCGCGCCTCGGCGAGCGGCCACGTCCTGTCGGCGACCGCCGCCCTCCAGCCCCGCGCCGACCGCGTCGGCTGGCGGCTGCAGGCGTGGCGGCGGGAAAGCGACATGTCGAACGGCTTCGTGGCCGTGGCCGACGACCGGTCCTCCGCCAGCCCGGCGGCGTCCCAGGACGAGACGCCGGCCTCCGGCTGGGGTCTCAACGCCGCCCTGCGCCGGGTCGTGGTCAGCGGGATCGCCCGTGTCGAATGGGAGCTGGGCGCCGACGTCCGCGCCTTCGAGGGCGAGACCCGCGAGCGCTTCCGCAACCTCGGCGCCGGCTTCACCCGCGGCCGGGTCGCCGGCGGCGAGGCCGCCGTGGCCGGCCTCTACGCCGAGGGCGCCTGGTCGTCCGGGCCGTGGCTGGTCGCCGGCGGGCTGCGATACGACGGCTGGCGCAACACGGACGGTCGCCGGCTGGAGACCGATCTCGCCACCGGCCTGCCGACCCTGGACGAGACCGACCCCGACCGCTCCGGCGAGGTCGTCAGCGCCCGCCTCGCCGCCCGCCGCGACATCGGCTCCGGCCAGTCGCTCCGGCTGGCCGCCTACAGCGGCTTCCGACCCGCCACCCTCAACGAGCTGCACCGTCCGTTTCGCGTCGGCAACGACATCACCGAGGCCAATGCCGCCCTCGTCCCGGAGCGGCTGACCGGCGTCGAGGCCGGCTGGGCCTGGGCGAGCGATCGCGCCGCCCTGACCGCCACGGTGTTCTGGAACGGCATCGAGGACGCAATTGTCAACGTCACCCTCGCCGAAGGCCCCGGAACCTTCCCCCGCGCCGGCTTCGTCCCCGCCGGCGGCGTCCTGCGCCAGCGCAGGAACGCCGGGACCATCGAGGCGACGGGGATCGAGATCGACGGCCGCCTCGACCTGGGCGACGCCGTCTCCCTGCGCGCGGCCCTGTCGGCCACCGACGCCCGCGTCGACGGCGGCGTCCAGGCCCCGCAGCTTACCGGCCTGCGCCCGGCCCAGGCCCCTGTCTGGAGCGCCGTCGCCGGCCTCGACTGGCGCGCCACCGACCGTCTGACCCTGGCCGCCGACCTGCGCTGGGAGAGCCGCCGCTTCGACGACGACCTCAACAGCCGGGTTCTCGACGCCGCCGGCACGGTCGACCTGCGCGCAGACTGGGCTGTGTCGCCCTCGACCACCCTGTGGCTCGCCGCCGACAATCTGTTCGACGCCGAGGTCGAGGTGTCCGAGACCGGCGACGGCGTGGCCGGCTTCGGTCCGCCCCGCACGCTGCGCGTCGGCGTCCGCCTGTCGCGGTGATCCGTAGAATCCCTCTATTGCAAACCGTTCGCAACTTCGGCACAAGCCGGGCGTGACCGACGCCGCCGCGCCCGCCCGGCCTCCGAAGGCCCTGAATCCCAGACGCTCGTTCTGGCTCAAACAGCTGCACCAGTGGCACTGGATTTCGGCCGCCCTCAGCCTGGCCGGCCTGCTGCTGTTCGCGGTCACCGGGGTCACCCTCAACCACGCCGCCGACATTCCGGCCGCCCCGGTCACGGTCGAGCAGACCGCCGTCCTGCCCGCCCCCCTGCTGGAACGCCTCGCGGCCTTCCCCGAGGACACCACCGATCCGGTCCCCGACGCCGTCGCCCGCTGGGCTTCGGACGCCCTGAAGGTCCGGATCGCCGGCCGGCCCACCGAGACCACCGCCGACGAAGTCTACGTCGCCCTGCCAGAGCCCGGCGGCGACGGCTGGCTGACCATCGACCGCGCCACCGGCGAGGCCCTGCGCGAGCGCACCACGCGCGGCTGGGTGGCCTGGCTCAACGACCTGCACAAGGGCCGCAACACGGGCCCCGTCTGGTACTGGTTCATCGACGTCTTCGCCGTGGCCTGCATCGTCTTCGCCGCCACCGGCTTCGCCCTGACCTGGATGCACGCCCGCCAGCGGCCGTCGACCTGGCCCCTGCTTGGGCTCGGCCTGCTGGTCCCCGCCCTCATCGCCCTCCTGTTCATTCACTGATCCCCGCCCGAGTGCTCCCCATGCGCAAGCTCACCCTCGCCGCCACCGCCGCCGCCAGCGCCGTCGCCGCTCCGGCCTTCGCCGCCGACCTGAGCGTCTCGGTCGAGATTCCGCGCCTGTCCGTCGCCGCCTATCACCGGCCCTATGTGGCGGTGTGGATCGAACGCCCGGACAACACCGCCGTGCGCACCCTCGCCGTCTGGTACGAGGTCTCCAATGTCGCCGAGGGCAAGGACTGGCTCAAGGACATGCGCACCTGGTGGCGGCGCGGCGGCCGGGCCATGACCCTGCCGGCCGACGGCGTCTCCAGCGCCACCAAGGCCCCCGGCCGGCACACCGTCTCCGTCCCCGGCGCCCGCCTCCGCAACCTGCCCGCCGGCGACTACGTCATGGTCGTCGAGGCGGCTCGCGAACTGGGGGGCCGTGAGGCCGTCCGCGTGCCCTTCCGCTGGGGCGCGGCCAATACCGCCCGGGCCGCCGGCTCCACCGAACTCGGCGCCGTCAGCGTCACCGTCACCCGTTAAGGATCCTCGCCATGAAGAAATCCCTCGCCCTGATCGCGGCCGTCGCCGTCCTCGCCCTGCCGATGTCGGCCCAGGCCCACCGCGCCTGGCTGGCCCCGACCTCGACCGTCCTGTCGGGGACCGACGCCTGGGTCGGCTTCGACGCCGGCATGTCGAACGGGGTCTTCATCCCCGACCACGCCGCCATGAACCTGGACGGCCTGGTGATCACCGCGCCGGACGGCTCGACCGCCCGGCCCGAGAACATGATGCGCGGTCGCTACCGCTCGACCTTCGACCTGCACCTGACCCAGCCGGGCACCTGGCGGGTGGCCAACGTCATGGGCGGCCTCGTGGTCAGCTACAAGCAGGACGGCGCCACCAAGCGCTGGCGCGGCAGCCAGGCCGACATGGCCGCCAATATTCCCGCCGACGCCACCGAGGTGGTCGCCACCCGTTCGGACAGCCGCGTCGAGACCTATGTGACGCTGGGCGCGCCCACGACGACCGCCCTCGCCCCGACCGGCCACGGCATCGAGCTGGTCCCGGTCAGCCATCCG
>JADGMZ010000031.1 GCA_015234495.1 Brevundimonas sp.
GGCGCCGCCCCGCGCCTCTCTCAGCTCGCCGGGCAGGACGAAGGGCAGGGCGGCGAGCGGCGCCAGGCCGATGCCCAGAAGCGGCGCCGCCGCGCCCCATCCCAGGAGGGCGAAGCCGACGCCGATCGCCAGCCCGCCGACCGTCACGGCGATGTCGAGGCCCGCCGCCTTGCCGACCTCGCCGGCCGCCCGGTAGCGCTCCTGGGCCAGCTTGACCAGACTGCGCGCCGGTACCCCCGCCAGGCCGGCGATCAGGGCGATGCGAAACAGGGGATCGCCCGGCCAGACCCAGACGGAGAGGGCGGACGCCGCCAGGAAGGCGCCGCTCAGCACGAAGCCGGTCCGGTACAGGCTGGCGAAATGGCCCTGGGTGGCCGCGCCGGGCGCCTGCGCCGCCCAGAAGCGGGCCATGGCCGCCTCCAGCCAGCTGAACACCGCCACATGGGCCAGGGTCATGACCGAGAAGGCGAGGGCGTAGCGGCCGAAGTCCGCCGGCTCGAGCAGGCGGGTGAACAGCACGATGGCCAGGAAGCCGACCACGCCCTGGATGATGTTGGCCGGCAGGTAGCCCCAGACCCCGCGCCAGAACATCAGCGCACCGCCGAGCGGTCGCCCAGCAGCACGGGCACGGTGATGGCCATGATCCAGAGGTCGAGCCACAGCGACTGACGCTCGACGTATTCGATGTCCAGCCGCACCCGGGCGCGCACATCCTGGGCCGTATGCAGCGGGCCGCGCGAGCCGTTGACCGCGGCCCAGCCGGTCATCCCCGGCTTGATGCGATGGCGATGGGCGTACTCCGCCACCAGGCGCGCGCTCTCGACGTGGCCTGTCTTCATGCCGATGGCGTGGGGCCGGGGGCCGACCAGCGACATCTCGCCGGTGATCACGTTCAGCAGCTGCGGCAGTTCATCGAGGCTGGTCTTGCGGATGAAGCGGCCGACCCGGGTGACGCGGTCGTCGTCGTGCGTCACCTGCCGGCTGGCCGTGGCGTCGGCGGCCTCCTGCTTCATGGAGCGGAATTTCCAGACCACGATCTCCTCGTGGTTGAAGCCGTGGCGGCGCTGGCGGAAGAAGACCGGGCCCGGGCTGTCCAGCCGGATGGCCAGGGCGATCACCGCCATCACCGGGGCCAGCAGCGCCAGGGCGATCAGGCCGATGACCAGATCCTGCAGCCGCTTGTTGAAGGCGCGGCGGTCCTGGTCCACCGGACCCTGGACATCGGCCAGGGGGGCGGCGGCCAGCCTGTCGAGCGCCGAGCGTGTCTCGGCCTCGCCATTGGGTTCGACCAGCAGGGTCACCTCATTGGGCAGGGTGCGCAGCCGGGCAGTCAGTTCGCGGACCCGGGCTTCGGCCCTGGGATCGATGGCGAGCACGACCCGGTCGACATAGGGTGTCATCTTGTGGGTCAGCAGATCGTCCGCGGTGCCCAGAACCGGCACGCCCTCGACCGCCTCCGGGGCGCGGGCCAGCCGGTCATCGAAGATGCCCAGCACGTTCAGGTCACGCCGGTTCAGGGCCTCGCGGATCAGGCTCTCGGCCCGGCGCGTCGCGCCGACCAGCACGATATTGGGCGTCAGCGCTCCCGAGGCCCGCCAGCGCCCCACCATGTCGCCCCAGCCCATGTGCAGGGCGTAGAGGCTGACCAGCACCAGGGCGCTCCACACCAGCCAGGCGGTCCACTGGGCCGCGGGGCCCTGCAGCATCCATCCGCTGGTCATGGCGACCATGGCCCCGGCCGCGACGACTCCCGCCACCGAAGCCAGGTGCAGGCCGGCCTTCTGTCCGCGGGCGAATCGGTAGCGGCCCAGCGACCGCATCAGGCCGAGCACGGTGGCGGCCCCGAGGGCGAACGGCGCCAGCTGCAAGACCGGGGCGTGCAACAGCGGACCGGGCGCCGCCGCCCATGCGCACAGCAACGTCACCGCCGCCACCGCCAGCACGTCGAAGGCGCGGAAATAGTGGGCCGCGAGCCGCGAGGCGTGGCGCTGCCGAGCGTTCAGCCAGACCTCGGGCCGGAAGGGGCCGCGCCGGGCCGAACCCCGAACCTTCGCCGGGGCGTCGGCCGCCGAGGCGGCGAGGGCCTGGAGGGCGGACACGCCGAAGGGCCCGGTCGCAGCCGGGTCGGCGTCGAGCGATAGGCGGCTGGCGGCGTCGGTCAATCGTCACTCGCAAGGCTGGATCCGGCGCCACCTTGCACGGCCGCCCTCACTGTCGCGTTAACAGTGGTCAGCTGAACCAAGACCCGTTGCGCCCGCCCGCGCGCTCCGCTATCCACGCCGCCTGCCGGAGACGTGGCCGAGTGGCTGAAGGCAACGGTTTGCTAAATCGTCGTACCGGGTAACCGGTACCGAGGGTTCGAATCCCTCCGTCTCCGCCAGATCTTCCAGCCCTCCGCCCCGGGCGCCGGCTTTCTCCGACCCTCGTGATGAAACCGGACCGCCGCCCAGGGATTGCACCCGGAGTTCATCCCCGGCCGCGTCCCATGTCTCCCAGACCGCCATCCCCCGATCGCCTCGCCGCCCTGCGAAGCTGCGCCGCCCGGGTGCGCCGTGGGCACGTGGTGGCCCTGACCGCGATCGTCGCCGGGGCGTTCGGTCTCGTCGGGCTGCGGGCCGTGGACCTGCCGCAGCCGCGGCCCGTCAGCGACGGCGATCGTCTGCAGATCGAGGTGGTGCATCCGGTCGAACCGGAGATCACGCCGGGGTCGGTGATGGAGGTCGGCGAACTGGTCGACGGCTTCCAGGGCCTTCCGCGGCCCTTGCCCGAGCTGGTCGAGGTCGACTGGGGCCCTGAATCCGGGTGGGAGGAGGCGGCGCCGGCGCCCGTGCGCCGTCACGTCGCCGCCGTGTTCGTTCCGCCGCCCCCGGACCGGCGCGAGCCCCCGCCGCGATACGACGGGCGCTGGTTCGGCTTCGATGCGCCGCGGCGGGACTTCCGGGCCGAACGCGCCGCCCGTCAGGCCCGCATGGAGGCGATGGACCGGCGCGCCCGGGAGATGCGCGAGGCGCGGCGGCGGGAATGGGCCGATCGGCGCGAGGAATGGCTACGACGCCGTGACCACGAGCGAGAGCGGCGGAGCGACGAATGGTCCCGCCCCGAGCGGGGCTGGGCCGGGACCGCCTACGACGATGAGGGTCCCGAACCCCGGGTCCATGCCGATCGTGAGTGATCCGGCGGCCGTCCCCATCGCCCCGTCCGACCGCGTCCGCGAGCTGAGGCGATCAACTTGACCTGACGTGATCTTGGCAGGCGAGGCCGCGCGGTCTAGGTCGAAACCTCCACCGTCCTCAGGGAGAGACGTCCATGGCCGACCTGGCTCAAGTCACCGAACACATCCGCGGCGCCGTCGGCGACAATTCCGGTCTGGGCAAGACCGTGAAGATCGACCTCGGCGACACCGGCAAGATCTTCATCGACGGCGCCTCCGTGCCGAACACCGTCACCAATGAGGACAAGCCCGCCGACGCCACCGTCTCGATCGGCTGGGACGACTTCATGGCCCTGTCCGAGGGCAAGCTCGATCCGATGATGGCCTTCATGCAGGGCAAGCTGAAGATCGCCGGCGACATGATGATCGCCCAGAAGCTGGCGCCGCTGCTGAAGCGCTGAGCTTGCGCTGAGGCAAGGAACACGGCGGCGCGGCGTCCCACGATGCCGCGCCGTTTCTCTTTCGGGACAGGACTGACGCCATGGACTTCCGTCACAGCGACCGCGCCCTCGAGTGGCAGGACCGCCTGCGCCGCTTCATGGACGCCGAGGTGCTGCCGCGTTCGGCCGAGTACTGGGCCCAGGTTCGCGAGGATCACAGCCGTCAGCCGCCCGCGATGGAGGCGATGAAGGCCAGGGCCCGCGAGGCCGGCCTGTGGAACATGTTCCTGCCCGGCGAGCACGGCGCGGGACTCAACAACCTCGAGTACGCCCCGCTCGCAGAGCAGATGGGCCGCCACCTGTGGTCGGCCGAGGTGTTCAACTGCAACGCCCCCGACACCGGCAATATGGAAGTGCTCCATATGTACGGGAACGCCGAACAGCAGGAACGCTGGCTGAAGCCGCTGATGGCGGGCGAGATCCGCTCGGCCTTTCTGATGACCGAGCCCGAGGTCGCTTCGTCCGACGCCACCAACATCCAGACCCGGATCGAGCGGGACGGCGACCACTATGTCATCAACGGCCGCAAATGGTGGTCGACCAACATGGGCCACCCCAACGTCGCGGTGACCATCGTCATGGGCAAGACCGACCCCGACGCCTCGGTCCACACCCAGCAGTCGCAGATCATCGTCCCCGTCGACACCCCCGGCTTCCGGGTCGAGCGGATGCTGTCGGTGTTCGGCTATGACGAGCGCCCGATCGGCCATGCCGAGGTGGTGCTGGAGAACGTCCGCGTGCCGGTCGAGAACCTGATCGCCGGCGAGGGGCGCGGCTTCGAGATCGCCCAGGGCCGGCTCGGGCCGGGCCGCATCCACCACTGCATGCGCGTCATCGGCATGGCCGAGCGGGCGCTGGAGCTGATGGTCGAGCGGCTGAAGTCGCGCGCCGCCTTCCGCAAGACGCTGGCCGAGCATTCGGTCTGGGAGCAGCGCGTCGCCGAGGCCCGCACCAACATCGAGATGTGCCGCCTGCTGGTGCTCAAGGCGGCCTGGATGATGGACGAGGTCGGGGCCAAGGGCGCCAAGTCCGAGATCGCCCAGATCAAGGTCGCCGCGCCGCGTATGGCGCTTAAGGTGATCGACGATGCTATCCAGGCCTTCGGCGGCGCCGGCGTTTCGGCCGACACCCCGCTGGCCGAGATGTACGCCATGGTCCGCACCCTGCGCATCGCCGACGGTCCGGACGAGGTGCACAATCGCTCGATTGCGCGGATCGAGTACGGCAAGGCGCCCTGACGGGACGGAAAAACGAGTCGACAGAGTCGACAGAGTCGACATGGTCTGGACGCGGATCCGGGATGGCGCCGCCAGAAACCAGAGTCGACAGAGTCGACATCGGGGGGGCTACGCCTGGCGGCGTGGCGGGAGTTCGATTGTCAAAGACCTTGCGCCCCGCGTGCGGGCGGCGCGCAGATCAGTATGAGCCGGTCCGCCCCTCAGGCGGGAAGATCGCATCGAGAAACCGTCAGGCCGTTGAAACGACGGCGGTTCATCGCGGCTGTCGGACTGGAATTCCGGGAATTCCCGGCAAGGCGCGCCGTGTCTAGAAGGCGGCGACGTCGTCCGCATGCACGCGGCGGTTCGGCGATCCCCTGAAGGCCCAGCGCAGCAGGCGGGCGGTGGTCAGGGCGCCGGCGCGGACCAGCGGGGTCGGCAGGACGCGAGGCTGGTCGTGCATGGCGCGGGCCCAGCCCGGCAACAGATCCATCCCCGCCTGCATGATCACTCCCGCGGCCACGTCCACGGCGGGCTGTCCCAGGGTCTGGCGCATGACCATGGCCGCCACCTCGTGCGTCCGGGCGTCGGCCCGCAGGCCGGGCCGGAAAGACCGGATCAGGGCCTCGGCCTCGGCCCGGGTGCGGGGCACGGGATCGGCGTGCAGGGCCTCGCCGATCCGCGCCGTCTCGGCGAAATAGGCGTCCTGTTCGGCCAGCGGCATGCGCGGCTCAGCGTAGCGGAGCCAGGCGTCGAGGAAGCTGATCGTCTCGGTGACGTGGACCCAGGCCAGCAGCTCCGGATCGCTGACCCGATAGGGCGTCCCGTCCGGCAGCACGCCGCGCAGCTTCGTGTGGATGCGGTTGACCCGGTCGATCGCGGCCCGCCCCGCCTCGGCGTGGTCATAGGTGGTCACCGCGATGAATTTCGCCGTCCGTCGCAGCCGCCCATGCATGTCGGCGCGGAAGTCGGAATGATCCCACACCCCGGCCAGCACCGCGGGATGCAGCATCTGCAACAGCAGGCCGGAAACGCCGCCGATCATCATGGTGGTGACGTCGCCGTTGACCTTCCACGCCACCGAGTCCGGCGAGAACAGCGCGTCCGCCCGCCGCAGCACCGGCCGCTCGCCGCGCTCGGCGTCGTTGAAGACCTCGGTGATCCGGCGGCGAACCAGGGCCCTGGCGGGGTCGAGACGTGGGGCGGCCATGCGAATCCGGGACGGCGGGGAATCTGTCGAGGACGTATAGCACGGCGGTGCGGACCGTTCCGTGGCCCCCCTGTTTTTGCGCCAGATCAATGACGGCGCGGCGCTTCCGGCGCAGGCTTCCGGATATCCTGGGAGGCGGTCATGACCGTTGCGACGCTTGATCTACCGGCCCGTTCCTACGGACGTCTGTCGATCGCCCTGCACTGGCTGATGCTCGCCCTGCTCGTCGCGGTCTACGCCACCATCCTGCTCCGTCAGGAATTCCCACGCGGCAGCGAGACCCGCGACGCCCTGAAAGCCTGGCATTTCAGCCTCGGGCTCACCGTCTTCGCGCTGGTGTGGCTGCGAGTGATCGGCCGCTGGATCGGCGGCCGGATCGAGCGGACCGGCGTCTGGCCGGATCGGATCGCCGGGCTGATGCACCTGGCGCTCTACGCCTTCATGATCGCCATGCCCCTGCTGGGCTGGCTGACCCTGAGCGCCGAGGGCGACCCGGTGCGCCTGTTCGGCCTGGGCCTGCCGCCGCTGGCCGGCCCGGATGCGGCGCTGGCCAAGCAAACCGAGCAGATCCACGAGACGCTGGGGACGGTCGGCTACTGGCTGGTGGGCCTGCACGCCGCCGCCGCCCTGGTGCACCACTATCTGCTCAGGGACGGAACCCTGAAGCGCATGACCCGCTGGTGATCAGGCCGCCGCGTCCCGCCACGCCTTCAGCGCCTCGATCGCGCGAACGCTCATCAGCCGCTTCCTGGCCCGGCCGCGCTCCTTGGGCGGGATGCGCTTGCCCCCGGCGTCGACACGCGGCGCCTCGAGCGGCGGCAGCAGGCCGTAGTTGATGTTCATCGGCTGGAATTTCGAGCCTTCCAGGTGGCCGCCGGTGATGTGCTCGACCAGGGCGCCGATGGCCGTCTCGGGTGGCGGCGGGGCGAGGTCGCGGCCCAAGGCCTGAGCGGCGGCGAGCCGGCCGGTGAGCAGGCCCATGGCGGCGCTCTCGACATAGCCCTCGACGCCGGTGACCTGGCCGGCGAAGCGCAGTCGCGGCATCGCCTTCAGGCGCAACTGACGGTCGAGCAGCTTCGGCGAGTTGAGGAAGGTGTTGCGGTGCAGGCCGCCCAGCCGGGCGAACTGGGCGTCCTGCAGGCCCGGGATCATGCGGAAGACCTCGGTCTGGGCGCCGTATTTCAGCTTGGTCTGGAAGCCGACCATGTTGAACAGGGTGCCCAGCGCATTGTCCTGGCGCAGCTGGACGATGGCGTGGGCCTTGACCGTCGGGTCGCGGGGATTGGTCAGGCCGACCGGCTTCATCGGCCCGTGGCGCAGGGTCTCGCGGCCCCGCTCGGCCATGACCTCGATCGGCAGGCAGCCGTCGAAATAGGGGACGTCCTCCCACTCCTTGAACTCGGCCTTGGGGCCGGCCAGCAGGGCGTCGATGAAGGCCTCGTACTGCTCGCGATTCATCGGGCAGTTGACGTAGGCGGCCGCGTCGCCGCCGGGGCCGGCCTTGTCGTAGCGCGACTGCCGCCAGG
>JADGMZ010000032.1 GCA_015234495.1 Brevundimonas sp.
CCAGCGAGAAAGTGACTGGACCTTAACGTGTTATGTGGCCCGGCCGAGGCCGCGGGCGGCGCGGCGGGGGAAGTGGCGCTTCATCTCGCAGCCGTCGTCGATCCGTCCGGGGTGCTTGCGCGTAGAGGTCTGCACCGCCTCCCGCCGAAGGACCCGCCGATGATCCCCGCACCCGCCCGCCTCCTCCCCCTGCTCGGCGCCGCCGCGCTCGCCGCCTGCCAGACCGCGCCCGTGGCGGATGCGGGGTTCCTGTCGAGTTACGACGGGCTGGAGACGCGGGAGGGGACGCTGAGGGTGTCGGTGCGCGAGCGGCGCGACGAGGCGCTGGCGGGCGCGGTCGAGCGGCTGTTCGTCGAGCCGGCGCGGCTGACGCCCGGCGCGGCCGAGGGGGTGGCACCAAACGACGTCGCCCTGGTGCTGGGCGAGGTGGACCGCCAGGTCTGCTATGAGCTCAGCGAGCGCTTCACCCTGCTGGACGCGCCGGCGGCGGAGGCGGCGGCGGTGCGCGTGGCGGTGACCCGGATCACGCCCACCGAGCCGGTCGGCTCGGGCCTGTCGGCCATCGCCAGCGCCTTCATCCCGGGACCGATCGGCGTCCGCCCGCCGGGATCGACCGGCATGCTGGCGGCCGAGGCCGAGCTGGTCACCGCCGAGGGGACCCAGGCCGCGGCCCTGGCCTGGGCGAGGTCGGCGAATGTGGTGGGGACGGACAATCCCTCGCTGTCCCGGGTCGGCGACGCGCTGCAGTTCGCCGAGGTGTTCGGCGACCAGGTCGGCGACAGCTTCGCCCCCGCGGACCGCCCGGTGCGGCCGATCCCCGAGCCCGACCCCTGCGCCCGCTACGGCCCACGCGACCAGCCGGGCGGCTTCCTGACCCGGCTCGTCACCGGCCTGTACGTGCCGGAGACCCAGGGCGTGCGGCCGCAGGAAGCCGAATAGGGCCGCGGGCTTTGCCGGACAGGCGGCGGTCAGCCGTCGATCGGGATGATGAAAACCCGGTCGTAGTTGGCCGGGCCGTCGTAGCGGGGCAGGGCGACATAGTCGTCGCCGGAATGCTCCATCACTTCGCGCGCCAGCCGGTTGAAGGCGGCGCGATCGGCCGCGCGCCGCGGCAGGACCGCGAAACCGTCGTCCGACGGCTCCACGCGATGGGACGGGCCCCCGTCCCTCAGCGACTGTAGAAACACGCCCATGGCACGCCTCCGTCGATCAGGGTTGGAAGCCAAGTCATCCACAAACGGCGCCGGCAGGCAATATCCTGGGTTAGGCTTCGGCGCGGAACCGCCTCACATCCGCGCGAGCGAAGCCGGCCGGATTCCACTCTGAAGGAGGCCGCCGATGTCGCCGGACGCTTGACCGACCCGGCCGGGGCGGCCATTGCGCGGGGATGAATATCCTGCTGGTCGGATCGGGCGGGCGCGAGCACGCCCTGGCGTGGAAGATCGCCCAGTCGCCGCTCGTGCGGCGGCTGATCATCGCGCCCGGCAATCCGGGCATGGACAAGCTGGGCGAAAGGGTGGCGCTGAAGGTCACCGACGCGGACGGCCTGGCCGCAGTGGCGCGCGAGATGAAGGCGGACCTGGTGGTGGTGGGGCCGGAGACGGCCCTGGAGGCCGGTCTGGCCGACCGGCTGGCCGCGGCGGGCATTCCCTGTTTCGGACCGACGAGGAAGGCGGCCCAGCTGGAGACCTCCAAGGCCTTCTCCAAGGCCTTCATGGAGCGGCACGAGATCCCGACCGCCGGCTATGGCGTCTATGAGCGGCTGCACGAGGCGCGCCAGGCGCTGACGGTGTTCAAGCCGCCCTATGTGATCAAGGCCGACGGCCTGGCGGCGGGCAAGGGCGTGGCCATCTGCGGCACGAAGCGCGAAGCCGAGGTGGAGATCGAGCGCATGCTGGGCGGGCGCTTCGGCACGGCCGGGGCGCGGGTGGTGATCGAGGAGTTCATGGACGGCGAGGAGGGCTCGCTGTTCGCCGTCTGCGACGGGCAGCGAGCGCTGTTGCTGGGCGGGGCGCAGGACCACAAGCGGGCCTATGACGGCGACCTGGGGCCGAACACCGGCGGCATGGGCAGCTATTCGCCGGCCCCGGTGTTCACGCCGGAGCTGGTCGAGGCCGCCGAGCGGGAGATCGTGGTCCCGGTGATCGCGGGGATGGCGCGCGAGGGGATGCCCTATCGCGGGGTGCTGTACGCCGGGCTGATGGCGACGGAAGACGGGCCGAAGGTCGTCGAGTTCAACGCCCGCTTCGGCGATCCGGAGTGCCAGGTGCTGATGATGCGGCTGGAGGGGGACATCGTGCCCCTGCTGCTGGCCTGCGCGCGCGGCGACCTGACCCGGGCCGATCCGCCGGAGTTCCGGCCGGAGACGGTGATCTGCGTGGTGCTGGCCGCCAGCGGCTATCCCGACAGCCCGCTGGAGGGTTCGATCATCCGCGGGGCCGAGCAGAATTTCGGGCCGCACGTGCAGGTGTTCCACGCCGGGACCCGGCGCCAGGCCGACGGCCAGCTGGTCGCCGCCGGGGGACGGGTGCTGAACGTCTGCGCCCGCGGCAAGGACATCGCCGAGGCGCGCCAGAGGGCCTATGCGGCGATCAAGAAGATCGACTGGCCGGGCGGCTTCCACCGCACCGACATCGGCTGGCGGGCGATGGAGCGGGAGGCCGAAGACGCGCCGCGCTGAGCCGGACTGAACCTTGTGCCCCTCCCGCGCATTGCAAAGGTTGCAGCGACAGGGAGCAACCGGATGCAGAGACTTCGAGCGGGTATGTCAGCCGCGGAGGGCGCCGTTCACGGCGTCCTGCTGGCCTTTCCCATCGCCCTGTTCACCCTGACCCTGTTCACGGACATCGCCTATCTTCGCACCGCCCAGATCCAGTGGACCAATTTCTCGGCCTGGCTGATCGTCGGGGCCCTGGTCGGCGGCGGCGCGGTGCTGGTGTGGAGCCTGATCCGGCTGCTGTTCGCGTGGCGGACGCCGGCGCGCCGCATCCGGATGATCTATGCCGCGGTGGTGGCCGTGATGTGGGTGCTCGGCCTGATCAACGCTTTCAAGCACAGTCAGGACGCCTGGAGCTCGGTCGGAGCATTCGGCGTCACCCTGTCGCTGCTCTGCGCCCTGCTGGCGCTGGCCGCGGGCGTGATCGCCTTCTCCGGCTGGCTGAACCGGGAGGTCGCCCCATGAGCCGCCTGATCACATGCGCCGCCGCCGTGCTGGCGCTCGCGGCCTGCGGGCGCAGCGACCCCCGTCTGGAACAGACCGGGCCGAATCCCGACCTCCCGGACGTGCGTCAGACGCTGCTGCCGCCAATGAAGATCGCCAAGCCGGTCGGCTGGGGCGACGCCCTGCCCACCGTGCCGACCGGCTACACGGTCACGGCCCTGGCCACGGATCTGCAGATTCCCCGGCAGATGCTGGTCCTGCCGAACGGCGACATCCTGGTGGCCGAGGGGCGGGGCGGCGGCGCGCCGGCGCTGCGGCCCAAGGACGTGATCGCCGGGGTGATCAAGAAGCAGGGCAACACCAAGGTCGACAGCGGCAACCGGGTCACCCTGCTGCGCGACGCCGACAACGACGGCCGGCCCGAGGTGCGCACCGTCTTCATCGACAATCTGAACGCGCCGTACGGCCTCGCCTTCGTCGACGGCTATCTCTACGTCGCCGAGCAGGACGCCCTGGTGCGCTTCCCCTACCAGCCGGGGCAGACGCGGATCACCGCCCCGCCGGAGGAGGTCACCCAACTCCCGTCGCAGATCAACCACCACTGGACCAAGTCGCTGACGGCGAGCGCCGACGGCCAGACGCTGTATGTCGGCATCGGCTCGAACAGCAACATCGGCGAGCGCGGGCTGGCGGTGGAGGAGGAACGGGCCGTGGTCTGGGCGATCGACCGCACCACCGGCGCCCGTCGCACCGTGGCCCGCGGCATCCGCAATCCGACAGCCCTGGACATCGAGCCGACGACCGGCGCCCTGTGGGCCGTGGTCAACGAGCGCGACGAGATCGGACCGCAGCTGGTCCCCGACTATCTGACCTCAGTGCGGGAGGGCGGCTTCTACGGTTGGCCCTACAGCTATTGGGGCCAGAACATCGACCCGCGCGTGCGGCCGCAGAAGCCCGAGCTGGTGGCGAGCGCCATCCGGCCGGACTATGCGCTGGGATCGCACGTGGCGGCGCTGGGGCTGTCGTTCGCGCAGGACGGCGGCTTCGGGGGAGCGTTCTCGCAGGGCGCCTTCGTGGGACAACACGGCAGCTGGAACCGGCAGGATCTGTCGGGCTACCGGGTCGTGTGGGTGCCGTTCGCCAACGGGCGGCCCAATGGCGAGCCGGTCGATTTCGTCACCGGCTTCCTGACCGAGGACGGGCGGGCGAGGGGGCGCCCGGTGGGCGTGGTGTTCGACCCGGCGCGGCGCATCCTGCTGGTGGCGGACGACCTGTCCAACACGGTCTGGCGGATCGCGCCGCGCGCAGTTCCCGCGGCCCGGCCCGCGCCCTAGGCCCAGGCGAAGAGCAGGCGGCCCTCGCCCATGCGCTCGCGCAGGACGGGCAGGTCGTGGTGGGCGACGGAGAAACAGCCGTAGCTGCGGCCCAGCTTGCCTTCGCGGGCGAGGAAGTCCGGGTCGGCGTAGTCGGCGCCGTGAACGATGATGGCGCGCTCGCGGGCCAGGTTGTTGGTGTATTCCAGACCGTCGAGCAGGACGTTCGGGCCTTGCTGCGGGCCGTGCCCGGGGCCGGCGGTGACGTAGGAGCCTACCGACGACATGTAGCTGTCAGGGGTGTTTGAAAACTCCCGCGCATAGCCGGTGTGCGACGGGTCGGACCCGCGGCCGTGGGTGGTGCGCATCAGGGTGACGGCGCCGCCGTGCAGGTCGACCTCGTAGAGCCGCTCGTCACCGGAGAATTTCTGGAAGTCGACCAGGTACATGCGGTCGCGCCGGGTGATCTTGCCCTCATGGACGTCGAGGGCGGCCAAGGCCCGCTCCATCAACTCCTTGCGCACCGAGCCGCGCGGGTCGAGCGGGCGGGTGGAGTTCAGCTGGGCGGTGATGACTTCGGGCGGGCGCGCGATCTGGATGGTCGGCGCGGGGGGCAGCTGGCCCTCGGCCACGGTGGCGACCGGACGGGCCGCGGCGGTGGCGCATCCCGACACGAGCGCCGCGCCGCCCAGAATAAAACCTCGTCTCGCCAGTCGCATGCGACGCCCCTCGCACGTTCAAGAAGTCACGGGTTGTTTCAAATGATGTCGCCCGGAGCAACCTGAGCCTTGGCGTGCAGCCTAGCCGGTCTAAGGTGAAGAAGGGGTTCAGGGAGAGGTTCGTGAAGTCGATCACAGCATGGGCGGCAGCGGCCGCCATATTCCTGCCCGGCGCCGTCGCCGCGCAAACGTCCGCCGGCGCTCCGCTTTCGCCGCACGAAGGAACCACGTTCGTGCAAGTGGGGCGGCTTCTGGCCGACCCGGCGACCGGCGTTGTGCAGCGCGGTAAAACTCTCGTGATCAGGGGGAACCGGGTCGTCGAGGTGCGAGACGGCTTTGTCGGCGAGGGCGAGATCGTCGACCTGCGCGACGCGTTCGTCCTGCCGGGGCTGATCGACAGCCATGTGCATCTGACCGGTCAGCAGAACCCGAACGGACGGCTGGAGGAGGTGACCCAGTCGAACGCCGAACAGGCCATGGTCGGGGCGCGCTACGCCCGGCGGACCCTGATGGCGGGGTTCACGACGGTGGCCGACCTGGGCGGGAACAACGAGGCGGTGTTCGCCCTGCGCGAGGCCATCCGCCGGGGCGACGTGCCCGGGCCGCGGGTGATCGCCTCGGGCCAGTCGGTGTCGATCCACGGCGGCCATGGCGACATCAACGGCTTCCGCGAGGACGTCATGCACCTGCTGTCGCCGGAGAGCGTGTGCTCGGGGCCGGAGGACTGCATGCGGGCGGTGCGGCTGCAGGTGCGCTCGGGCGCGGACATCATCAAGATCACGGCGACCGGCGGGGTGCTGTCCAACACGTCGGCGGGGCTGGGGCAGCAGTTCTCGGAAGCGGAGCTGGCGGCGATCGTCGAGGCCGGGCACCGGATGGGGCGGCAGGTGACGGCGCACGCCCACGGGGCGGACGGGATCAACAGCTTCCTGCGGGCGGGCGGCGACTCGATCGAGCACGGGACCTATCTGGACGCGGAGTCGATCCGGCTGATGCGGCGCGAAGGGGTGTATCTGGTGCCGACCCTGATGGCGGGGGACTATGTGGCCCGCATCGCGGCGGGGCCGGACAATTTCTTCACCCCGGCGCAGACGGCCAAGGCGCTGCAGGCCGGGCCGCTGATGCTCGAGATGGCGCGGCGGGCGCATGACGGCGGGGTGCGGATCGCGTTCGGGACGGACAGCGGGGTCTCGGCGCATGGCGACAACGCGGGCGAGTTCGCGCTTCTGGCAAGGGCCGGGCTGACGCCGCTGGAGGCGGTGCAGACGGCGACGGTGAATGCGGCGGCGCATCTGCGGATCGCGGACGAGGCGGGGCGGATCGCGGTCGGGATGCCGGCGGATCTGGTCGCGGTGGCCGGCGATCCGCTGGCGGATGTGACCGAACTGGAGCGGGTGCGGTTCGTGATGAAGGGCGGCGTGGTCTACCGGGCGGACTGATCTTCCGAAGCCTCCGGATCCGGAATTTCCATTGCCGCGGGTTCCATGGTCACGGCGCGCATTACTGTGAATGCGAACACCGTCGTGGCGTCGCTGGGCCAGGTGTTGTCGAGCACGGTCATGATATTGAGGACGCCGCCCTGGGTCGCTCGATCCTCGTCCGGTGCGAATTTGGCAAAGCTCAGGTCCGCCTCGGGCGCAGCGCCGAGCTCGAAGCCTCCCTGCCGCAGCCATTCGGCGTAACGATCAAGCACAACCTCCGCCTGCCGCTGAGGCGCGGAAACGCAGATGAGGTCGACATCCATGCCGGGCCGATCTTCATCGAGGGCGCTGCAGTCATATGCTTGAGCGCCCTCGAGCACGGGTAGCGCGATCGGGTCGAACTGGATCGTGATGGGCTGTTGGGAGCCAAACAGCGCGACAGCCGTCACAAGAGCGATCACGATCGGACTCCTTTGGCCAGAATGGCGGCGAACGCGGCCTCGTCCTCGAACACCGCCGCGACGGGCCACGAGACCACCCGCGAGCGCCATTCCGGCGGCAGGCGGGACCAGTCCTTCTCCGTGGTGATCAACTGCGCGTTGAATTGCTCAGCGCGGTCGGCGAGGAAGCGGAGGTCCTGGTCGCGGAAGGCGGCGTGGTCGGGGAAGGGGGCGAAGTCCTTGAGGTCGGCGCCGGCGGCGATCAGCGAGCGCTCGACCTTCCACGGCTTGGCGATGCCGGCGAAGCCGATCAGCGGGCCGGGCGGCGGCGGGGCGGCGGCTTCCAGGCGGGCGATGAAGACGGGCAGGGCGCCGAACTCGGCGATCAGCTCGGGATCGGCGGCCGGCGCGTCGGCGGGCAGCAGGATGACCACGGCGTCGGCGCGGGCGAGGCCGGCCTTCAGCGGCTCGCGCATTGGGCCGGAGGGGAAGACGGAGCCGTCGCCGAAGGGCCATTCGTCGTTGCGGGTCTCGCCGTCGACCACC
>JADGMZ010000033.1 GCA_015234495.1 Brevundimonas sp.
GACTGCGGCGGGGATCGTCCGGGTCGGGGCGGGCCGCGATCCGGCCGCGGCTGACATAGGCGTAGAGGGTCTGGGCCTTGACCCCCAACCGGGCCAGGGCCTCGCCGCGTCCGATCCAGCGGCCGGCCTGCGATGCTGTCCCTGCCGACTGCATGTCGCCTCCGAATGTCCGGGGGGGCCTCGGCTCCCATGGCGCAGGCAGTTTGAAGCCATTTCGTGACGATGCCGCTAACGCCGCCAAGTCTTGGCGCCGCCGACGCTTTCCGCGACAAGGCGGCGATGACCACGACCGTGCCCGACGACGACGTTCATCTGGCGACCCGCAGCGTGACCCGCCTGGCGGTGGGCGTCGCGATCGTCCTGATCGCATTGAAGGCCTTTGCCCTGGGCGCCTCCGGTTCGGTCTCCATCCTCGCCTCGCTGGCGGACTCCAGCCTGGACCTGATCGCCTCCCTGGCCACCTTCTTCGCCGTACGCTGGGCCGCCGCCCCGCCGGATGCGGAGCATCGTCACGGCCACGGCAAGGGCGAGGCCATGGCCGCGCTGGTGCAAGCCGGCCTGATCTTCGCCTCGTCCCTGTTCATCGGCTGGGAGGCGGTGCAGCGCATCCTCGATCCCCGGCCCGTGAGCTCCGGATACTGGGCCGTGATGGTGGTGCTGGTCTCCATCGCCCTGACCGGCTGGCTGGTGTGGATGCAGGACCGCGCCATCCGGCGCAGCGGCTCGGTGGCGGTCAAGGCCGACCGCGCCCACTACGCCGCCGACCTGGCCGCCAATGTGGTCGTGCTGATCGGCGTCATATCGGGCGCCTTCTTGGCCGCGCCGGGACTGGACGCCGCGGCCGGGCTGATCGTCGCGGTCTGGCTGTTCTGGGGGGCGCTGGGCCTGCTCAAGGAGGCGTCGGACCATCTGCTAGACCGCGCCGTTCCCGACGCCGACCGCATCGCCATCACCACCGCCGTGCTGGCCGATCCGCGGGTCTCGGGCGTCCACCAGCTTCGCGCGCGCATGGCGGGCCCGGTGATGTCGATCCAGATGCACGTCGACCTCGACCCGAAGCTGACCCTCGCGCAGGCGCATGAAATCGTCGCCGCGGTCGAACAACGGCTGCTCGAGGCCTTCCCGCGCGCCGACATCCTGATCCATCCCGATCCGAGGGGGCCCACACGCGTGCAGGATGTTCCGGAGGCCGCCGGGGAAACCGCCTGATCAGCCGGGACCCGGATAGCTAACGCAGACTTAACGCCCTGTGGCGCATGCAGCGGTCATGTCGCCCTGCGTCCTGTACCATTTCCCGTTCGATCCCGGCTCGCGGGCCGCGCGGCTGGCGCTGGGCGAGGCAAAGATCGCATTCTCCGACACCGTCGTACGGCCCTGGGAAGACGGCTGCCCGGTCGCCAGCCTCAACCCTTCGGGGATGCCGCCGGTGCTTCAGGTCACCGAGGCCGGACGCTCCCTGACCCTGTGCGAGCCGTCCGCGATTCTGGGCTGGCTGGAGGATCGCGCCCGCGAACCCTTCCTGATGCCGGCGGACCCGGCCGAACGGGCCGAAACGCGACGACTGGTCGGCTGGTTCGAGCGCCGCTTCAACGACGAGGTCAATGCTGTCCTGTTGCACGAACGGATGGAGAAGCCGCTGCTGCGCCTGGGACCGCCCGAGGCGCGGCAACTGCGCGCCGGACGGGAGTCGCTGAAGGCCCATCTGGCCATGCTGGAGGGCCTGCTGGCGACCCGCGACGCCCTGGCCGGCCGGCGGATCACCCAGGCCGATCTCGTCGCCGCCGCCCACCTGTCGGTGCTGGACTATTTCGGCGAGGTGCCCTGGGGGGCGTGGCCGGGGCTGAAGACCTGGTACGTGAAGCTGAAGTCCCGCCCCAGTTTCCGCCCCCTGCTGGCGGACCGCTTCCCGGGGGTCCAGCCCGCCGTCTGGTATCACGACCTCGACTTCTGAGGCTCAAGGCGTCAGACGACGGCCATGGCGGCCGATCCCCGCAATTTCATCCGTGACCGCGCGTCGGCCCTCGGCTTCGACGTATGCCGGTTCGCCTCTGCGTCCGAGCCGTGGAGCGCGGGGGAGCGGCTGGCCCATTTCGTCGGCGCGGGCCGGCATGGCGACATGGGCTGGATGGAGACGACGCTGGAGCGCCGCGCCCACCCCACCTCGATGTGGGCGGAGGCCCGGACCGCCATCGTCCTGGGCCTGAACTACGGACCCGGCCATGATCCCCTGCCCGAGCTCGCCGACAAGGCGGCGGGATACATCTCGGTCTACGCTCGGGGCGATGACTATCACGAGCTGATCAAGGGGCGGCTGAAGACGCTGGCCGGACAGATCGCCGCCCGCACCGGCGAGGAGGTGAAGGTCTTTGTCGACACGGCGCCGCTGATGGAGAAGCCGCTGGCGCAGCGGGCCGGGGTCGGCTGGCAGGGCAAGCACACCAACCTGCTGTCGCGCAGCCGCGGCAACTGGCTGTTCCTCGGCGTCATCCTGAGCGCGGCGGCGTTCGAGCCGGATCCGCCCGAGAGCGAACACTGCGGGGCCTGCACCGCCTGCCTGGAGGCCTGCCCGACCAATGCCTTCCCGGCCCCGTTCCAGCTGGATGCCCGGCGCTGCCTGTCCTACCTGACCATCGAGTATGCGGGGCCGTGGCCGGTCGAGTTCCGGCCGATGACGGGCTCACGCATCTACGGCTGCGACGACTGCCTGGCGGTCTGCCCATGGAACAAGTTCGCCGTCACCTCTCACGAGAGCCGGGTGCAGGCCCGCGAGGCGCTGGTGTCGCCGAGGCTGGAGGACCTGGCGGGGCTGGACGACCCGGCCTTCCGGGCGCTGTTCTCGAAGAGCCCCGTCAAACGGATCGGGCGTGACCGGTTCGTGCGCAACGTCCTCTATGCGATCGGCAACAGCGGCGATCCGGGACTGATCGAGGCGGCCCGCGGCCTGCTCGACGACCCGGCGCCGGTGGTGCGGGGCGCGGCGGTCTGGGCGCTGTCGCGGCTGATGGACGAGGCCGCGTTCGCGGGGCTGGGGGCGGAACGATCGCTCGCCGAGACGGATGCGTCGGTGCGAAGCGAATGGAGCGGCGATCAGGCCTGAAGGCGACGGAACACCGGGGCGTCAAAGCCGTCGGCGCGGTAGCGGGCGTCAGCCTCCGCAAGGGTCTCGATGACGACGGAGCCATGATGGCCGGTGGCGTGGATCACCCGGTCGGCGTCGAGCATGAAGGCCGAATGGCCGGTCCAGCTGTGGTCGCCCGGCTCGGCCAGCCAGACGACGAGGTCGCCGCGGCGGACCCCGGCGCGGTCGATGCCGCGGCCGAGCTTGGCCTGCTGGTCTGCGTAGCGGGGACCGGCGAGGCCGCAGGCGTAGAGCGCCTGCTGGATCAGGCCGGAGCAGTCGGTCGCGGCCGAGGAGCGGGCGCCGAGGCTGTGAGGCACGCCGAGCAGGCGTTCGGCCACCGCAACGGGATCGGCCTCGAAGGCGCCGATGGGGGCGAGATCGCCGGCCGCAACCTCCGTCGCATCGGCGACCAGCGCGTTGAGCGGCAGACCGGCGGCGACCGCGGTAACGCGGTGCGTCGGCAGGCGGGCGCCTGGCCGCAGGGCGGCGGCGGCGACCCAGCCGACCAGGCCGTCGCGACGGGCGCGGCCCCATAGCCGGTCGCCCTTCTGGTCCAGCACGTCGAAGGCTTCGCCGTAGATCAGCTGATCGATGCGCTCGGAGGCCGGGTCGGCCTCGGCATGGATGTCGGCGAGCGGCACGGCGGCGTGCATGGGGCGTGCGGCGCGGTAGGCCCGGGCGCGCACGAGACCTTCCAGCGCTTGGTCGGCCAGGTCGGGCCGCGCGAGCGTGGTGCGAGGATCAGGCGTGGCGGCGTCTGGGGTCAATCAGGGCTCGTCCGGTTGAGCGGGAAGGATGGCGCGATATGCCGAAAGGGCCGTTAACGAACGGAGGCATTATCGTGGCGCCGACCGTCACCCGGCCGGCGAGAAGCGGCGCGACAGCATCTCGAAACAGGCGCGCAGGCCCTGGGCCTCGCCGCCCTCGGGGCGGCCCGGCTGGGCGCGCGGGTTCCAGGCGAAGATGTCCATGTGCGCCCAGGCCCCGGTTCCGGGCGCAAAACGCTGCAGGAACAGGGCGGCGGTGATCGATCCGGCCTGGGCCCAGGCGGCCGAGTCGTTGCGGATGTCCGCGATCTCGCTGTCCAGCGCCGCGCCGTAGCCGGGCCACAACGGCATCGGCCACAGGGGATCGGCCACCGCCCGGGAGGCTTCGACGAGATCCGCGACCAGGGTCTCGTCCGCGCTGTAGAGCGGCGGCAGTTCGGGGCCGAGCGCGATGCGCGCCGCGCCGGTCAGCGTGGCGAAGTCCAGCGTCAGGTCGGGCGCGTGCTCCCCGGCGCGGGTGAGGATGTCGGCCAGGATCAGCCGGCCCTCGGCGTCGGTGTTGCCGATCTCGATGGTCAGGCCCTTGCGGCTGGCGAGGATGTCGCCCGGACGGAAGGCGTCGCCGGAAATGGCGTTCTCCACCGCCGCCACCAGCACCACCAGCCGCACCGGCAGATCGGCCTGCATCACCAGGCGTCCGAGCGCCAGGGCGTGGGCCGAACCGCCCATATCCTTCTTCATGTTGCGCATGCCGGCCGCGGCCTTGATGTCGAGGCCGCCGGAGTCGAACACCACCCCCTTGCCGACCAGGGCGACCAGCGGCAGGTCGGCGCGGTCCAGTTTCCAGCCGATTTCGATGACCCGGGGCGCGCGGTGCGCCGCGGCGGCGCGGCCGACGGCATGGACGGCGGGGTAGTTGTCCTCCAGCAGGGCGTCGCCGGCGGTGACGGCGATCGACGCCCCGGAAGCCTCGGCGATCTCGCGGGCGATGGTCTCGATCTGCAGCGGGCCGAGGTCGGCGGCCGGGGTGTCGACCATTTCGCGGGCGAGGGCGCAGGCGGCGGCGATCCGAAGGGTGGCGGCGGCGTCGATCCCGGCGCCGACCGCCAGCCGGGGCGGGCGCGCGGCCCGGGGCTTGTAGCGGTCGAAACGGTAGGCGCCGAGGGCGAAGGCCAGGGCGGCCCGGGCCTCTTCCGTCGTCCCGATTCCCTCGAAACGCCACACGCCCTCCGGGAGCCGGGCGGCGAGGGCCCGGGCGCTCATCGGATCGAACCGTTCGCCGGCCCCGAACAGGGCGCCCGAGACGCCGTCGTCGGAACAGGGCAGCAGCAGCACCTGGCCGGCCTTGCCGGCGAAGTCGTTGGCGCGCGCCCAGGCCCCCCAGACGCCCTCGATCGCCTCGCCCTGGCGAACCACCCGGACCGGGAGGGCCCCCTCCACTTCGGAAGTCAGCAGGTCAGCATGGAGGACGGACATCGGCGGCGGCCTTTCCGGCCGGACGGCGGCCGATCTTAACCAAGGATTGACGCGGAGGCCCGAGTCTGGACCCGAACCTTCCGGAGCGCCCTTCCATGTCGCGCACGACCGCCCGTATCGCAACCATCGCCCTGTTCGCCGCGCCGCTGGCGGCGTTCGGAGCGCCCGCCGTCGCCCAGCAGGCTGCGGCCCCTGCCGCAGCGCCGCGCACGCCGGCCAGCGCCGAGGCGCGTGCGGCCTATGACCGGGCCGACGCGCTGAGCCGGTCGGTGTTCTGGACCGAACAGGCCGAGATCAATCCGATGGACCCCGTCGCCGGCGTCAAGGCGGCGCAGGCGATGCGCGACCTGGGTCGATACCAGGAGGCGGCTGAGATGGCCGAGCGGGTCCTGCTGGTCCAGCCCGACAATCTTGAAGCCATGCTGGAGGTCGGCCGGGGCCATATCGCCCGGGGCCAGGCCTTCTACGGTGTGGCGGCGCTGGAAAAGGCGCGCGACGCCCGGCCGCAGGACTGGCGCGCCTGGTCGCTGCTGGGCGCGGCCTATGAGCAGGTGCGACGCTCGCAGGACGCCCAGGCCGCCTGGGCCCAGGCCCTGGCCCTGTCGCCGGACAATCCGGACGTGCTGACCAATATGGCCATGTCGGCGATGACCCGCGGCGACACCGCCGCCGCCGAGCCCCTGCTGCGCCGGGCCGCGGCCCAGCCGGGGGCGTCGCTGAAGGTGCGGCTGAACCTGGCCATGGCGCTCGGACTGAACGGCAAGCTGGAAGAGGCCGAGCGGATGATGCGGCGCGACCTGCCGCCCGAGGCCGCAGACCGGAACCTGGCCTGGCTGCGGGCGCGAACCGGATCGGCCGCCGACGAGCAGGCCCGCACCTGGGGCTCGCTCCAGGGCGGCTGACCGGGACCGGGCTTCACGAGCGGGGCCCCCTCGCCTATCTTCAGCCCATGATCGACGAGCTCTACAGCGCGCGAATTCTCAGGCTGGCGGCCAACCTGCCGCACAGCGGGCGCCTGCCTGCGCCGCAAGGCGTCGGCGAACGCGTCGCCAAGCTGTGCGGCTCGAGGGCGGTCGTGGACGTGGTGCTCGACGGCGACGGGCGCATCGCCGACTTCGCACAGGACGTGAAGGCCTGCGCCTTGGGCCAGGCGGCGGCCGGCGTGCTGGGCGAGAGCGTCATCGGCGCCTCGGCCGGAGAGATCGCCGCGGCCCGCGACGCCATGACCGCCATGCTCAAGGCTGGGGGCGAAGGCCCGGAGGGCCGGTTCGAAGGTCTGCGGGCGCTGAAGCTCGTCGCCGACTACCCGGCGCGCCATGCCTCGACCATGGTCGCCATCGAGGCGACGCTGGACGCCGTGGAGCAGGCGCTGGCCCGCAAGGCGCCCGACACCCGAACTAGCCTCGCCGGCGCGGCCTGAAGGCCCGTTGCTCCCGCGCGCTTGGCGGGGGATAAGCGCGGCGACATGGCGCCTGGCGACAATCTCTACGAACGCGGCGTTCGGCTGGCCCATCGGGGCTACAAGCTGACGCTGTCGCCCCTGATCGGGCAGTCCTGCCGGTTCCGGCCGACCTGCTCCGACTACGGGCGGGACGCGCTGATCCAGCACGGGCCGCTCAGGGGGGGATGGCTGACGGTCCGACGCCTCTGTAAATGCCACCCCTTCAGCGGCCAGGGCTGGACCTATGATCCGGTGCCCCCGCGCGAAAAGACAGACCGATGATCGAACTGAAATTCCCCGACGGCGCCAGCCGCGAATATCCCGACGGCGCCACGGGCCGTGACGTCGCCGCCTCCATCTCGCCGTCGCTGGCCAAGCGCGCGGCGCTGGTCGAGATCAACGGCCAGCAGTGGGACCTCGACCGTCCGCTGGAGTCCGGCGGCGCCTTCCGCCTGATCATGCGCGACGATCCCGAGGCGCTCGAGACCATCCGCCACGACGCCGCCCACGTGCTGGCGCAGGCGGTGCAGGAGCTGTTCCCCGGCACCCAGGTCACCATCGGTCCGGCCATCGAGGACGGGTTCTACTACGACTTCGCCCGCGACGAGCCGTTCTCGACCGATGACTTCGCGGCGATCGAGAAGAAGATGGCCGAGATCGTCGACCGCGATGAAAAGTTGGTCCGCCAGGTCTGGGACCGCGACGAGGCGATCAAGCTGTTCGAGTCCAAGGG
>JADGMZ010000034.1 GCA_015234495.1 Brevundimonas sp.
CGCTTGGAGATCAGCGGCCGGGCGATCGAGGTGCCGAGCAGGTACTGGCCCTCATAGACGGCGTTGGCGCGGAACATGGGGAAGACGTAGTCCCGCACGAATTCCTCGCGCAGGTCGTCGATGAAGATGTTCTCGGGCTTGATGCCCAGCTTCAGGGCCTTCTCGCGGGCGGGCGCCAGCTCCTCGCCCTGGCCGAGGTCGGCCGTGAAGGTGACCACCTCCGCGCCGTATTCGGTCTGCAGCCATTTGAGGATGATCGAGGTGTCCAGCCCGCCGGAATAGGCGAGCACGACCTTCTTCGGGGCGGGCAGGGTCATGGCGATGAGTCCTTCGGCGAACGCGGGGAGGCGTGGCGGCGCTTAAAGGACCAGACGCCCGGGGATGCAAGGGCGGGATTGGGGCGCCTTTCCCCTCACGGGTGCGGGAAGGGCCTGCAAGGACAGGCGCCGGGGCTCGCGTCGCCGAGCCGCCCCCACCCGGTCGCTTCGCGACCCCCCTCCCCGGGACGGGGAGGGAAAGGCGTGTCACCCCCACGGCCCCGGCGTGTGGGACGGGGTGCTCGGGACGCTGGTCGTGGCCGGGCCCGGCGCGACCTCGGCGAAGGCGCGGCGCGGGGCCAGGCCCATCCTCGTCCCCAGCTCCATCAGGGCGCGCACGCGGTTGCCGGTGTTGGGGTGGGTGGAAAACAGGTTGTCGGCGCCGCGCCCGGCCAGCGGGTTGATGATGAACAGCTGGCCGGAAGCTGGATTGCGCTCCGCGGTCGGGTTGTGGATGCGCCTGGCGTAGGCCTCGATCTTCTGCAGGGCGGCGGCGAGGGAGGCCGGATCGCCGGCTATCTCGGCCCCGACCTTGTCGGCCTCGTATTCGCGGGTGCGGCTGATGGCCATCTGCACCAGGCCGGCCGCCATCGGCGCCAGAAGCATCAGGGCCAGGGTCCCGATGATGCCGCCCGGCCGCTCGCGGTCGTCGCCGCCGCCGAAGAACAGGGCGAAATTGGCCAGGGCGGCGATGGCCCCGGCGACGGTGGCGGTGACCGTCATGGTCAGGGTGTCGCGGTTCTTCACATGCGCCAGCTCGTGGGCCATGACGCCGCGGATCTCGTCGCGGGTCAGCATGTCGAGCAGGCCGGTGGTGGCGCAGACGGCGGCGTGGGCCGGATTGCGGCCGGTGGCGAAGGCGTTGGGCTGGTCGCTGGGGATGATGGCGATGGCCGGGCGCGGCAGGCCGGCGTCACGCGCCATCTGCGCCACGTCGGCGACATAGGTGCGCACCACGGCGTTGGGATGGGTCTCGTCGACCGGCTGGGCGCGATACATGCGCAGCACGATCTTGTCGGCGTTCCAGTAGCTGAACAGGTTCATGCCGGCGGCGAAGACCAGGGCGATCAGCATGCCTGTCGCCCCGCCGATCAGGTAGCCGAGGCCGGCGAACAGGGCGGTCAGGACGGCGAGAAGGGCGAAGGTCTTCAGATGATTCATCGGCAGGCGGAACTCGGGCGGCTGGCGCCGGGACGGCGGCGCGCTAACTTGTGGAGTCCTGCCGTTTGGCTCAAGACGTTCGCGCTGTGACCGATCACCCCACCCCCGACACGCCCCCGCCCGCCGCATTCAACGCCGAGGTTCCGCACGCCACGCCCCATCGTCCGCTCGACGAGACGGCCCGGCGCGCCCTGATGGAGGCGGCGCAGCGTCGCGCCGCAGCGGCCCCGGCGGCGCTGGAGGCCGAGCATGGCGGACCGCGCGGCCCGGAGCCGACGCGCTACGGCGATTGGGAGAAGAAGGGGCTGGCGGTCGACTTCTGAGGCCCGGCAGGGTTAGTATTTAGCCTGACGGGGGAAGGCCGGAGGCTGTATTTCGCCCCCTCGGTGCAATCCGAACCCTTTTCTTTCCAGTGACTTAGAACGGCTCCAGCTCCGGAGTCGTGTCATGCGCGTGTTAAGCCTTTCCGCCGCCCTGGTCCTTCTGGCCGCCGGCCCCGCCTTCGCCGGCGATCCCCGCGGCGGCGGCCACCATCGCCCGCCCCCGCCGCCTGGCCCGTGCTGCGGCCACGGCGGCGGCTCGCACAATGTGAACGTCAATGTGAACGCCAGCGCCCGGGCCTACGCCGGGGCCTCCGCGACCTCGCACCTGAACGCCCGCCTCTACGGCGGCGTACGCGGCCGCGGCTACGGCGGCGGCGCCGTCTATGTCGGCGGCGGCTACGGCGGCGATTACCGCTACATCGGCGCGCCGGTCTATTACGACATCGACCGCCGCGCCCTGGCCTGCGCCAGCGCTCCGTTCGGATACGTGGTCACCGGCTTCGGCCGCGACGCCCGCCGCCCGCCGTCCTGCGGGGGCCGCTACCTCCGCGACGACTACGGCTACGACCGCGGCGGCCGCTACGGCTACAGCGAGCGTCACGACAGCTATGAGGAGCGGTCGTACGAGAGCTTCGAGAGCTACGAGGAATACGGAAGCTTCGGGGCCTATGAGGGGTACGAGGCCTACGACGACCATGCCGGCCGCGACCGGCGCGGCTGCGACTGCCGCGAGCCGGCGCCCTATCCGCCGCCCTATCTGCCCGAGCCGCCGCGCTACGAGCCGCCGCGCCGGTCGACGGAACGGCCCTACCGGCCCCGCCGCGAGGCGCCGCCCCGTCAGCAGTACCGGCAGGAGCCCGGGGAGCGCGGCTAGGAGCGGGCGAAGCCGTCGATCGATTCGACGATGGCTGAGGCCGCCAGCAGCGGATTGTCGGCGGAGACCACCGGCCGGGCCACGACCAGGTGGGTCGCCCCCGCCTGCAGGGCCGCGCGCGGCGTGGCCACCCGCTGCTGGTCGCCGAGCTCGGCGCCTTCGGGCCGTACGCCCGGAGTGACGATCAGGAACTCCGGCCGACCGGCCGCCGCGGCCAGCTCACGCACCCGCGCCGCCTCCAGCGGGCTGGAGACCACCCCGTCCATGCCGCAGTCCAGCGCCTGGCGCACCCGCCGCTCGACGAGGTCGCCGGCCCCGAAGCCGTAGCCGATTTCGCCCAGGTCGGCGTCCGACAGACTGGTCATCACCGTCACCGCCAACAATTTCACGCCCGTCCCGGCCGCGTCCCGGCCCCTGGCGGCGGCGCGCATCACCTGCGGCTCGGCATGGACGGTCAGCAGGTCGCAGCCGCCCTCGGCCACGGCCCGGGCCGCGCCCTCCACCTGGGCGCCGATGTCGTGCAGCTTCCAGTCCTGGAACACCATCTTGCGGGCGGCGCGCAGCTCGTGGGCGAAAGCCACGCCGCCCGGGCGGGCCAGCAGGGTGAGGCCGACCTTGTAGGCCGAAATGGTCGGCCCCAAGCGCTCGACCATGGCCCGCGCGGCCTCGATAGAGGGCAGGTCGAGGCCGACGATCAGGCGGGGGTCGGTCAGTACGGGCGTCATGGCGTCGCTCCTCGAGGTCGGCTAGGGACTGGACGCGCGGGCGGGCGTCAGCCTTGATGGCCGCGAACGGTGAATTGGCAGGGCGAGGTCAGCACATGAACGCGGTCGATCTGGGCGTCAACCTGTTCGTGGCCCTGTTCGCCCTGGTCGATCCGATCGGCAATCTGCCGATCTTCGCCGCCGCCACGGCGGGCGCCTCGCTGCGCCAGAGGGTGTCGGTCTCGGCCCTGATCTGCCTGTTCGCCGTCGTCTTCCTGGCCTTCTTCCTGTTCACCGGCCTGGCGCTGCTGCAGTTCTTCGGCATCTCCATGGCCGCGTTCCGCATCGCCGGCGGCATCCTGTTGCTGCTGCTGGGCCTGGACATGGTGCGCGAGGACTTCCTCAAGATGTTCGCCGACGTCGAGGCCTCGACCGAGGCCCAGGACGTGCGCGGCTATGCGCGGCGCCGGTTCAAGCGGCTGATCGTGCCCTTCGCCATCCCGCTGATGATCGGGCCGGGGGCCATTTCGACCATCATCATCGTGGCCGGCGAGGCGCAACAGATCGGCCCGGCCGGCACCGGCGCGGCCCTGATCGCCATCGCGGCGGCGGGCCTCGTCGCCTTCGTCTGCTTCGCCCTGACCGGGCCGCTCAGCCGCCTGCTCGGCGACGTCGGCATGGCCATCATCGTGCGGGTGCTGGGCCTGATCCTGTGCGCCCTGGCCATCCAGTTCATGCTCTCGGGCCTGTCGGAGGCCATCCCCGGCATGTTCAGTTCGATCGCGACGACGCCGTATCCGACGGGCGGGCACTGAGGCGGCGGCGACAGCGCCGGGCTAGATCCGTTTCAGCCGCCTGGCGTGGCCGCCGACCATCGACAGGGCCAGCCGGTCGGGCAGGTGTTTGGCGAGGCCGGCCAGCAGGTTGTTCATGACCCCGGGGGTGACGCTCGGCCGGTTGGCCTCGACCGCCTCATAGCCGACCCGGGCCACATGATCAGCGCTCTGCCACATCCACGCGGGGTAGGCCGCCGACACCTCGGCGCGGGTGCCGTTGGCGTCGTGGAACTCGGTCAGGGTGTAGCCGGGGCATAGCGCCGTGACATGCACCCCGGTCCCGCGCAGCTCCAGATGCAGGCCCTGGGAGGCCTTGATCAGGAAGGACTTGATCGGGCCGTACAGGGTGTCGCCGCCGGTCGCCGGCATGCGGCCCGCCAGCGAGGCGACGTTGAGGATGCGGCCATGGCCGCGCTCGACCATGCCGGGCGCGAACAGCCGGGCCAGTTCGACCGGCGCGGTCAGCATGACGCGGATCATGGCGGCCTGGCTCCCGGCGTCGGTCTGCAGAAACCCCGCGGTCCGGCTGAAGCCGGCGTTGTTGACCAGGCCGTCGACGGTCAGCCCCCTGGCCTTGACGGCGTCGAACAGGCGGCGCGGCGCGGCCGGATCGGCCAGATCCTTGCAGATGACCGTCACGGCCGCGCCCTGGCCGGTCAATTCGGCCGCCAGCGCCCGCAGGGGCGTCTCACGCCGGGCGGTGAGGATCAGGTCCCAGCCCGCGCCCGCGAACACCCGGGCCAGGGCCGCGCCGATGCCGGCGGAGGCGCCTGTGATGAGAACCGTCCGGCGGACGGCGGACCTCACGCGGCGACGGGGCAGGAAGAATGCGGCGCAAAGGCCGCCAGCGACGGCGGATCCTCGGCCAGCAGGTCGGCGATGGTGATCTTCGACAGGGCCTCGCCGGCGGCGCGGTCGGCGGCGGTCAGGGCCTTGGCCACCTGGCGCGGAATGTGGGTGCTGACCGGGCAGTGCTTGGCGCCGGCCGGGGGCGAACCGAGATGGGCGCAGCCGTTCACCGCCTTGAGCACGACGTCCAGGGTGATGGCCTCCGGCCGGTGCAACAGCCAGGCGCCGCCCGAGGCTCCCGGCCGGGTGGCGATCAGGCCGGCCTTGGCCAGCAAGGCCGTCACCCGGCGAACCACCACCGGATTTGTCGGAACGGAGGCAGCCAGCACCGCGCTCGGCGCGGCAGCGGCCGGCGAGTAGGCGCCCTTGTGGGCCAGATAGGCCAGGGCGTGGGCGGCGACGGGAAAGCGTTGGCTGTCTGACATGGCGTTGGCCTCAAGATAGGATGAGCGCGCCGCTTTCACAAACCGGGGCGCCACCGTCGTCCTTCCGGCCGCGATTGAACCTCCGGATGAAAGGGCCTAAAGGCTCGCCGCTCTTGTGATGGGGGCCGCACGGTTGCGGCGTCCCGGAGGCACTTCATGGTCGGGGCCCCTCCCCAGGGTGAAGACGGCGCGGGTGGCGCCGCGAGCTCCCCGAAGCCCCAGGATACGTCGGTCGCCCCGGCCCACCCGCACCCCTCGGCGGCGGGCGCCGGCGGTCACGTCAAGGCGGGCCGGTGGGGCCTGGTCCTCGGCGCCATCGGGGTGGTGTTCGGCGACATCGGCACCAGTCCGCTCTACGCCATGCGCGAGGCGCTGAGCCATTCGCGCAGCGGCGGCACGGCCGAGCTGGCGGTGCTGGGCACTGTCTCGCTGGTGTTCTGGGCCCTGATCCTGGTGGTCACGGTCAAATACGTCGTCTTCCTGATGCGGGCCGACAACAAGGGCGAGGGCGGCACCCTGGCGCTGATGGCCCTGGCCCAGCACGCCATCGGCAAGCGCTCGACCCTGGTGTTCTTCCTCGGCGTGTGCGGCGCGGCCATGTTCTACGGCGACGGGGTGCTGACCCCGGCCGTCTCCGTCCTCTCGGCGGTCGAGGGACTCGGCGCCGCGCCGGGCGTCAGCGGCCAGGTCACGCCCTTCATCGTGCCGATCGCCGCCGGCATCCTGATCGCCCTGTTCATGGTCCAGTCGCGCGGCACCGCCAGCATGGCCCGCGCCTTCGGCCCGATCACCGCCCTGTGGTTCCTGGTCATGGCCGGCCTGGGCGTGTGGCACATCCTCGGCGACCCCTCGATCCTGCGGGCCCTGTCGCCGCACTACGGGGCGCTGTTCCTGATCGACAACGGGGTGCTGGGCTTCATCCTGCTGGGCAGCGTCTTCCTCGCCGTCACCGGGGCCGAGGCGCTCTATACGGACATGGGCCATTTCGGAAAGGCCCCGATCCGGGCCGGCTGGCTGGCCTTCGTCCTGCCCTGCCTGATGCTGACCTATCTCGGCCAGGGAGCGCTGGTGCTCAGCGACCCGGCGGCGCGGTTGAACCCGTTCTGGGCCATGATCCCCGAGATCATCTACTGGCCGGTGCTGATCCTGGCGACGCTGGCCACCATCATCGCCAGCCAGGCGGTGATCACCGGCGCCTTTTCCCTGACCCAGCAGGCGGTGCAGCTGGGCCTGCTGCCGCGGATGAACATCCTGCAGACCAGCGAGAGCCAGGCCGGCCAGATCTTCGTGCCCTCGGTCAACATGATGATGCTGGTCGGGGTGCTGCTGCTGCTGGTCATGTTCCCGACCTCGTCGCAGCTGGCCGGGGCCTATGGCGTTTCGGTGACCGGGGCCATGGTGGTCGACAGCCTGCTGGCCTTCTTCATCGTCCGCCGGCTGTGGAAATGGAGCCTGCCGCTCAGCCTGCTCGCCGTCTCGCCCTTCCTGGCCATCGACCTGGCCTTCTTCGGCTCCAACCTGCTCAAGGTGCCCCAGGGGGCCTGGGCGCCGCTGGTCATGGGCGCCTGCATCGTGCTGGTGATGTGGACCTGGACGCGCGGCACCCAGATCCTGACCGCCAAGACGCGCAAGGACAGCCTGCCGCTCGCCGACCTGATCGAGATGCTGCGCGCGCGACCGCCACACCGCGCCCCCGGCACCGCCATCTTCCTGACCTCGGACCCGGACATCGCGCCGGTGGCCCTGATGCACAACCTCAAGCACAACAAGGTGTTGCACGAGAAGAACGTCATACTGACGGTGCGCACCACCGACCGCCCGCGGGTGGCCGAGGCCGACCGGGTGCGCATCGAGCCGATCTCGGAGGACTTCAAGAAACTGATCGTCTCCTACGGCTTCATGGAGCAGCCCAACCTGCCCCGCGCGCTCAACCTGTGCCGCAAGCAGCAGGGGCTGAAGTTCGACATCATGACGACGTCGTTCTTCCTCGGCCGTCGCACCATC
>JADGMZ010000035.1 GCA_015234495.1 Brevundimonas sp.
CCGGCGTCGAAGCCCGACACCTTGTCGGACCAGGCCCCGCGGGCGGTCAGGATCAGCACCGGGGTGGTCTTGCCCTCGCGCCGCCAGCGCTCGAGCACCGACACCCCGTCGATCTTGGGCAGGCCGAGGTCCAGCACGATGACGTCATAGGGCTCGGTGTCGCCGAGGAAATGCGCCTCCTCGCCGTCCGCGGCATGATCCACCGCATAGCCGGCGTCGGACAGGGCGCCCTTCAACTGGCGCGACAGGTCGGCGTCGTCCTCGACAAGCAACACGCGCATTCAGCGTTCTCCGATCACCCGGCCGGTGCGGCCGTCCACCATGATGTCTGCGACGCGGCCGCCGGGATACTCCCAGCGCACCACCACCGTATCGCCGCGATTGCTGGCGCCGAGGAAGCGGCCCGGCCGGCCGGCCGAGGCGCGCTGGACCGCCGCCCCGACGCTGACGCGCGGGCCCTGGTCCGACCGGTCACGGGACGGCCGGTCGCGTGAGGACTGCCCACGGTCGCCGCGATCGCCGCGGTCGGGACGGTCCTGCGAAACGCCGCCACGGCGTTCCTGCCGCGCCTCGGCGCGGTCGCCACGGTCCTGGGCGGCCGCCGTCGACAGAGGGGCGGCGGCGAGCAGGGCGGCGAGGATGTAGACGGGCATCCGGGTCATGGGCGACGATCTAGGCCCCAGGCTCTGAACGACGGCTGAACGGCGAGTGTAGACATATTTCACCGTCGCCGCCCCCCTTCTCACGACCCGAACAATGCTCGCGCGCGAGAGGCGCGTGGATGCGTCGTCAGGGACATGAACGCAAGCTGACACAAGCCGTTCAGATCACGCTCAGGGCGAAAATGGTCCTCTGCCTGTCAACGCGGCCAGCCCGGCCAGCGTCGAACGCGAAGGACAAGACCGATGATGAAGAAAGCCCTCATCCCCGTGCTGGCCATCGCCGCGGCGTCCGTCGCGGTTCCGGCCTCCGCCCAGAACTACGACCGGTACGACCGTCATGACCGCTATGAGCAGAACCGCGGCGGCTGGCAGTCGATCAGCAACCGCAAATACCAGCTGGACCGCCGCATCGATGTCGGCCTGCGCAACGGCTCGCTGAGCCGACGCGAAGGCCGCCGCCTGCAGACCGAGCTGAACAGCCTCGTCCGCCTGGAGCGCAACTACATGCGCGGCGGCCTGACCCGCTGGGAGCGCAACGACCTCGATCGGCGTTACGACCGTCTGGCCGTTCAGGTCCGCATCGAACGCCGCGACCGCGACAATCGTCGCTGGTAGCGCCGACCTTCCTCCCCGGAAGCCGAGGGGCGTCGTCCGCAAGGGCGGCGCCCCTTTCCTATGGCGTCAGGCGCAACCGGCTCTCGATCACCGTCACGGCCCGGCCGCGCAGCAGCACACGATCGCCGCGCATCTCGGTCTCGATGTCCCCGCCCCGGCCGGGAAAGGCCTGGTGGAAGCGGACCGTCGCCCGCCCCAGCCTGTCCGCGTACAGCGGGGCGAGGATGCAGTGGGCCGAGCCGGTGGCGGGGTCCTCGGCGATTCCGACCCCGGGGGCGAAGAAGCGGTCAACCACGTCGACCGCCTCATCCGCATCGGCCGCGGCGCAGACGATGACCTCTCCCGCCTCGCCGGCCTCGCCCTGCATCGACTCGAGGGCGGCGATGTCGGGCCGCAGCGACCGGACCGCAGCCGCATCAGCCAGCACCGCGACCAGATAGCGACCGGCCCACACCTCGACCGGCTCGACGCCGAGCGCCTGGGCCAGCCCCGCGACCGGCCCGGTGCGGCGGGGCGGGTTGGCGGGAAAATCCATCTCGTAGCCGTCCCCGGCCCGTCGCACCCGCAGCGGTCCCGAGCGGGTGTCGAAGGTCAGGTTTTCGGTCGCCGCCTCGAGTTCGGCGATCAGCACATGGGCCGAGCCGAGGGTGGCGTGACCGCACAGGTCGACCTCGCGCCCCGGCGTGAACCAGCGCAGACCGAACCGCGCCGGGTCGTCGGTTCGCAGCAGGAAGGCCGTCTCCGCCTGATTGTTCTCCCGCGCCAGCGCCTGCATCCAGCCGTCGTCGGGCCAGGCGTCGTACGGCTCCACCACGCAGGCGGGGTTGCCGCGGAAGGGGGCGGCGGCGAAGGCGTCGACGGTCCATTGCCTCATTGCGCGTTCCCCTGCGCGTCGCAGCTGTAGGCCTCGCGGTAAGGTTGGTCGAAACAGGCGATGTAGCCCTCGACCTTGTCGCGATTAAGAGGCCAGGCGGGGGGCGGGTGATCCGGATAGTTGACCTTGTAACGTTCAACCGCGGCGGCGAACCAGTCAGGCGTCGGCAGGGCGAGCAGACGCTCGCGGGCGGCCAGCAGGCCCACCCGGTCCTGCCGCAGGAAGGCCACCGTGGCGTCGACGTACAACCGATCGGCGTCCGACTCGCCATGGCGACCCTCAAGCATCAGGGCGATGGCCGCCTCGGTCTGCCCCGCCGCGGCTCGCAACTGACCCTCGTGCCAGATCAGGGTCCCCAGCTCCTCGCCCGCCAGCGCTTCCTGATTGAGTTCGCGGTAGCGGGCGATGGCGTTCGCGCCGACGGCCTCGCAGCCTTCCGCGTCGAGCGAGCGCCACCCCGCCGGAGTCTGGTCGAAGTCGTGCAGGGGCATGGCCAGCATGGCCGCGTCTGGCTGACGACAATCCGCCGTTGCGGCCTGGCCGAAGAAGACGGTCGCGATCAGAGACATCACGATCATTCGATCACCCTCAGTTCAGGCCATCGGGCCGTCGCACTGGTGACGGCCTTGCCCCATCCCCTGGCCAGAGGACGCTGCGGATTGGGCCGGATGGTGAGCGAGAAGACGTCTTCCAGCCCGAACGGCGCCGCGACGCTGATCGTGTCGTCGGCCTCGAGCCGCACGCCGACGGCGAAGGCCGGGGCGACGAAGCGGGCCAGGGCCTCGTCCGTGCCGCCCAGCGGCTCGTATGGCTCGCCGAACCTGCCCTCGAACCACAGGTGGACGCGGGCCTGGTTGCGGACCTCGACCATCTCCCGGAACGGCGGCTCGAAGGCGGCGGCGGCGCGCTTGATGACGGCGTCCTCCGCGTCCCAGCTGACATCCGGATCGAAGTAGCCGAGGTCGTAGTCGCGTATGCCGTATCCTGCCGGCCGCCCCGTCACCGCGTTCCACACCGATTGATAGACCGCCCCCGAGAACACCCGCCAGTCGTTCAGGCCCAGTCCCCGCACCGTCGTCAGCACATGCATCAGGCCCGGATCGCCCCGGACGATGTCGGCCAGTCGGCGTTCCGGATCGGTCACCGGCGCGCCTCGCGCAGCGGCCAGCCATGATCCAGCGGCCCGTGGCCGGCGCCCAGCCCGGGCGCCCGGCGGATGGCTTCGGCGACATAGGCCCAGGCCTCGGCCACGGCGACCTCGAGCGGCAGCCCCTTGGCCAGGCCCGCCGCGCAGGCGCTGGCCAGGGTGCAGCCGGTGCCGTGGGTGTGGCGGGTGTCGACCCGTTCGCCCTCCAGCAGGGTCTCGCCGGTCGGGGTCAGCAGCAGGTCGACGACCGTTTCGCCGGGGACGTGGCCGCCCTTCATCAGCACCGCCCTCGCGCCCAGGGCCAGCAGGGCTTCGCCGGCGCGGCGCTGGCCGTCGAGGTCGGCGACGCCCAGACCGGTCAGGGCCTCGGCCTCGGGGGCATTGGGGGTCAGCAGCGCCGCGCGCGGGACCATCAGCCGGCGCACCGCCTCGATCGCGGCGTCCGGCAACAGGGGCGAGCCGCCCTTGGCGATCATCACCGGGTCGACCACGGCGGGGGCGTCGGCGGTGTCCAGGATCGCAGCGACCCGCTCGACCACCTCGACGGAGCCCAGCATGCCGGTCTTGATCGCATCGGCGCCGATGTCATCCAGCACCGCCCGGGCCTGGGCCTCGATCAGGTCCAGGGGCAGCGGGTGCACGCCGTGGACGCCGAGCGTGTTCTGCACCGTGAGGGCGGTGATCGCCGTGGCCGCATAGCCGCCCAGCGCGGTCACCGCCTTGATGTCGGCCTGGATGCCGGCCCCGCCTCCGGAATCGGAGCCGGCGATGATGAGGACGCGTGCGGCGGACGAGGTCATGTCCGGGAAATGGCCGAGTCCGGGCGCGGCGACAAGCGACGTTGATATTGCTATACGGCTATATTGCTGATAGACGATTCTTATGCACGCCGCCCTGCAAGCCCTCTCCGAACCGCACCGCCTGGCGATTCTGTCCATGCTGGCCGAGGGCGAACGGCCCGCCGGGGACTTCGTCGAGGCCCTGCCGATCGCCCAGCCGACGGTGTCGAAACACCTGTCGGTGCTGCGCGAGGCCGGCCTGGTGACGGTGCGCAAGGACGCCCAGCGGCGGCTGTACAGCCTCAACCCCGCCCCGCTTCGGCAACTGGATCAATGGCTGGCCGGCTACCGCCGTCTCTGGACCGATCGGCTCGATGCGCTGGAAGCGCATCTCGACAGGGAGTTTCCCCAATGAGCGACACCGCTCCTGCCATCCGCCTGGGCGCGGACGCCGGAACCCTGACCCCGATCGAAGGCGGCTGGGAGTTGCGCTTCGAACGCCGGCTTCGCCACGCCCCGGAGCGGGTGTGGAAGGCGCTGACCAGCGGCGACGGCCTGGCCTGCTGGCTGGCCGAGGCCGATATCGACCTGGTTCCCGGCGGGGCCATGGAGCTGAACTTCCGCCAGCCCGACCACGAGTTCATGCCGGACACGCCCGAGCGCCGCCGGCAGTCGAACGAGGTCCTGACGGTCGAACCCTTCAGCCGCTTCGACCACACCTTCGGCGGCGTCGCCGCCTCGGTGGTGTCGTGGCGGTTGGCGCCCGACGGCGACGGCACGCACCTGACCCTGATCCACCGCATTCCGGAGTCGTGGGCCGGCGCGCGCAGCAACGTCCTCAGCGGCTGGCATCACCACATGGAGGGGCTGGACGACGCCGCGCGCGGCGTGCCGCATAGGTGGGCGTGGGACCGCTGGTTCGCCCTGCGCGACGCCTATTCGGAGCAGCTGTCATGACCCCGCCAGTCGCCGCCGCAGGCATGCTGATCCGCCGCCCGCCCGGCGAGGCGCGGGCGGCGGTCCTCGACGACACCTGCGGCAATCTGATCATGCTGTATCAGCTGACCGCCGCGCCGACGGCCGCCTGAACCGCCAGCGCCTGCACCGTCTCGCGCACGTCGTGGACCCGGATGATCCGGGCGCCGTTGCGGGCCGCCTCGAGCGCCAGGGCGAGCGAACCGCCGAGGCGATCGGAGGGTTCGGTCGCCGTCGGATCTATCGACTGGATGGTGCGCTTGCGGCTGGCCCCGTAGAGGACCGGAAATCCGTGCGCCGCCAACCTGTCCAGGCGAGCGGTGAGGACGAGGTTGTGCGCGGCCGTCTTGCCGAAGCCGATGCCGGGATCGAGCCAGATGCGCTCGCGGGCGATGCCGGCGGCCATGGCCGCCTCGGCCCGCGCCAGCAGCCAGCCGGTCACCTCGCCCACCACGTCGTCGTAGCGCGGCGCGTCCTGCATGGTGCGAGGCTCGCCCTTCATGTGCATCAGCACGACCTCGCAGCCGAGCCGGGCCGCGACCGCCAATCCATCGGGCGCGAAGCCCAGCGCGGCCACGTCGTTCCACATCGTCGCGCCGGCGGCGACGGCCGCGCGGGCCACCTCCGGCTTCATGGTGTCGATGCTGATCGGACCGGACCAGCCGGCGCGCAGCCCCTCGATCACCGGGACGACGCGCGCGATCTCGTCGGCGACCGACACCGGTTCCGCCCCGGGACGGGTGCTTTCGCCGCCGATGTCGAGGATGGCGGCGCCCTGTTCGACCAGCCGCAGGCCGTGGGCCACGGCGGTCCCGACCGTGTCGTGCCGCCCGCCGTCCGAGAAGCTGTCCGGCGTGACGTTGACGATGCCCATGACCTGCGGACGCGCCATCAGTTCCTGCCTCCGATCAGGGCGCCCATGGCTTCGAGATAGGCGGCGAAGGCCTTGCGTCCGGCCGGGGTGATCGACACCCGGGTCAGCGGCTTGTTGTTGACGAAGCTCTTGGCGATGGCGACGTAGCCCGCCTCCTCCAGCTTCTTCAGGTGCACGGAGAGATTGCCCTGGGTGGCCTCGAGCACGGTCTTCAACTCGGTGAAGTCGGCGGCCTCGACATCGGCCAGATAGACCATGACCCCCAGCCGCATGCGGCCGTGGATGACCTCGTCGATGCGTCCGAGATCGCCCAGCCCCATGGCTCAGCCCGCCTTCGACCCGGCGCGGGCGTCGCGGAACAGCATCCAGCCCGGCAGGGCGAAGAGGGCGAACAGGGCGACGGTGCAGACGCCGAGATACCAGAGCGGCTCGCGCACCAGCAGGCCCAGGGCCACCGCGGTCAGCCAGCCGCCGAGCGCCGTGGCCAGCATCCAGCCCTTCCGCTTCAGCGTCCAGGCCATGTACCAGGCGGCGGCCTGCAGGGCGAAGACGATGGCCGCATAGTAGAGCCAGATGGCGAAGTCGTTGTCGCGGAAGGCGCCGACGCCGAAGACGATGATCACCGCCGTATTGGCCATGCCGGTGGCGCTGAAGGCCGCGTTGAGGCTGCGGCTGGCCATCGGCCCGCGATTGGCCGGCCCCTCCCTGCGGTCCTTGAGGATGGCCCAGGTCAGGACCGCCAGGAAGCTGACGGTGATCATCACCACGAAGGCGAGGTTGGCCAGGTCCGGCCAGCGGATCAGCCCCGCGGCCTGTCCGACGTGGAACAGGCATTGCAGGCCGTACAGCAGTCCGCCGGCCAGGTAGCAGACCGCCAGGGTCAGCGGCGTGCGTCCGCGGCCCTCGACGATCGAGCGCATGAAGGCGAGATCGTCTTCGGCGGTGTTGGGGCGGGTCTTCTGGGGCATGGGGGCGATTCTCCGGAACCGGCTCGTCCGATTGCGTGGACGAGCCGGTCTGGGTTGGCAAGCTATTCGGCCGGGACCGGGACGGGCTCGACGGGCCGACGGCGCCAGGGGACGCGGCGGCCGTTCAGCCAGCGGCCCATGAAGCTGTGGCGCACGGTCAGCTCATAGGAGACCAGGCAGACGGCGAAGACGCCGGCCGACACCCCCGCCAGCTTCAGCGCCCACGGGCCCGGCCAGTCCTGCACCCAGACCTGGGCCAGCATGACCAGCGGCAGGTGCAGGATGTAGACCCAGTAGGAGGCGTCGGCGAGATAGCGCCGAACCCGGCTGAAGCCCGACAGGAACCGCAGGCACAGGCCCATGGCGGCCAGCGCCGAGGCGTAGACGGCGAGGGCGACGACCCCGGCGGCGAGCGCCTTCTGCCCGGTCGGCTCGGCCATGGGCGTGATGTTCGGCCCGCCGGCGAGGGTCCATGCGGCGACGCCCGAGGCGACGGCGACGACGAGGAACAGCGGCGACCAGGCGGCGATCCGGTCGAGAAGGTCGCGGCGACGGTCC
>JADGMZ010000036.1 GCA_015234495.1 Brevundimonas sp.
GTGCTGCCGACGAGGGCGGGCCACGACCTCGTCCTGACCAAGGACGCCATCGTCGAAGGCGTCCACTTCCTGCCTGCCGATCCGCTCGACACGGTCGCCCGCAAGCTGCTGCGGGTGAACCTGTCCGACCTCGCCGCCAAGGGCGCCGAGCCGTTCGGCTATCTGCTTGCCTGCTGCTGGTCCGAGCGCTGCGGCTGGCCCGAGCGGATGACCTTCGTCGACGGCCTGCGGGCCGATCAGAAGGCGTTCGGCGTGGCCCTGCTGGGCGGCGACACCGTGGTGACGCCCGGCCCCGCCAGCTTCTCCCTGACCGGCCTCGGCTGGGTTCCGAAGGGACGGACGGTAGGCCGCGCCGGCGCCCGGGTCGGCGACCTGGTCTTCGTCACCGGCGCGATCGGCGACGGCTGGCTGGGCCTGCAGGCGGCACAGGACCGACTGTCGCTGGAGCCGGATCGCCTCGCCGCCCTGATCGAACAGTACCGGACGCCGACTCCGCGCGTGGAGTTCACCGGCCCGATCCGCGATTTCGCCAGCGCCTCGATCGATGTCTCCGACGGGCTGATCGCCGATCTCGGCCATCTGGCCGACGCCGGCGGCGTGCGGATCGAGGTCGATCTGGAAGTCACCCCGCGGTCGGCCGCCGGTCAGGCCTGGTTCGATGATCGGGTCGACGAACAGGCGGCGCTGGAAAGTCTGGTCAGCGGCGGGGACGACTATGAGATCGCCTTCACCGCCCGCGCCGCCGACGAGGCGGCCCTGCGCCGCGAGGCCGAGCGCCGCCACCTGCGGCTGACCCGGATCGGCCGGGTGACGGCGGGGCAGGGCGTGACAGCGCTTTTCGCCGGCCGTCCCGTGCCCATCGAGCGCGCCGGTTTCACCCACGGCTGACAACGAAATCTCAAGGCTCGGCGGGCAGGGTCCCGACCATGCGCCGCCGTGACCTGATCGCCGCCACCATCGCCCTGCCGGCCGTCGCCACGGCTGCAGAGGCCGCCGCCGGCGACCGGCCCGCCCCGTCCGGCGCCAGCTTGGGCATCGCCGGCGTCGGCCTGCCGATCATCTCGGGCGGCCGTCTGCGCAACTACGTCTTCGTCTCGCTTCGCCTGCACCTCGGCGGCTCCGCCACGCCCGAATCGATGCGGCCGAAGGAAGCCTATCTGCGCGACGCCCTGGTCCGTGCGGCGCATCGCACGCCCTTCGTGATCGAGGACGACTGGACGCGTATCGACGTCGGCGCCCTGAGCTCCAGCCTGATGCGATCAGCCGCCGCCATAGCCGGGCGCGGCGCGGTCAGCCGTGTGGAGGTCGTCAGCCAGGCGCCGCGCCGCCGCACCAGCGTCCGCGCCGGCTGACTCCGTTCATCTAGGCTGTTGCGTCGCCCCGGCGCATTTGGCACGTTTCCGCCGCATTTCCCCAGGGACGCAGACTCGCGTCCGGTGCGCACGGGGGGACCGGAAGGCGGAAGAGGCGAAAACGCCCGCCGCGCCAAGGGTCCGGGCGCCTCTAGAAACACAGGGTTTGGAAACGCCATGAGCAATATTCTGTGGCTTGTCATCGCCGCAGGCGCGCTGGGGGTCCTGTACGGACTCGTCCAGACCGCCGCGCTGATGAAGGCCTCGACCGGCAACGACAAGATGCGCGAGATCGCCGCCGCGATCCAGGAGGGGGCCTCGGCCTATCTGCGCCGCCAGTACACGACCATCGGCATGGTCGGCGTCGTCATCCTGATCGCCGCCTGGTTCCTGATCGGCCAGTGGGCCGCCTTCGGCTTCCTCATCGGCGCCGTCCTGTCCGGCCTCGCCGGCTTTGCGGGCATGCTGATCTCCGTCCGGGCCAACGTCCGCACCGCCCAGGCCGCTTCCGAGAGCCTGTCGAAAGGGCTGGACCTGGCCTTCCGCTCAGGCGCCATCACCGGCATGTTCGTGGCCGGCGGAGCGCTGCTCGGCGTCGCCGGCTACTACGCCATCCTGACCCTCGGCGCCGGCTTCGAGAGCACCAGTCGCGAGGTCATCGACGGCCTGGTCGCCCTGGGCTTCGGCGCCTCGCTGATTTCCATCTTCGCCCGTCTGGGCGGCGGCATCTTCACCAAGGGCGCCGATGTCGGCGGCGACATGGTGGGCAAGGTCGAGGCCGGCATCCCGGAGGATGATCCGCGCAACGCCGCGACCATCGCCGACAATGTGGGCGACAACGTCGGCGACTGCGCCGGCATGGCCGCCGACCTGTTCGAGACCTATGCCGTGACCACCGTCGCCACCATGGTGCTGGCGGCGATCTTCTTCCGCGACATGCCCTATGTCGAAACCCTGATGCTGCTGCCGCTGGCCATCTGCGGGGTCTGCATCGTGACCTCGATCATCGGCAGCTTCTTCGTCCGCCTCGACAAGAAGCAGAACATCATGGGCGCCCTCTACCAGGGGCTGATCGTGACGGGCGTGCTGTCCATTGGAGCGGTCTACTGGGTCATCACCACCATGGTGACGGGACCCGTCGTGACCTCGTCGGGTCTGCAGATCGAACCGATGAGCCTGTTCTGGTCAGGCATCGTCGGTCTGGCCGTGACCGCGGCCATCGTGGTGATCACCGAATACTACACCGGCTCGAACTTCCGGCCCGTCCGTTCGGTGGCCAACGCCTCGGTCTCGGGCCACGGCACCAACGTCATCCAGGGCCTGGCCGTCTCGCTTGAGTCGACCGCCCTGCCGGCCCTGACCATCGTGGTCGGCATCATCGCCAGCTTCCAGCTGGCCGGCCTGTTCGGCATCGCCATCGCCACCACCACCATGCTCGGCGTCGCCGGCATGATCGTGGCCCTGGACGCCTTCGGCCCGGTCACCGACAACGCCGGCGGCATCGCCGAGATGGCGGGTCTTCCCTCGGAGGTCCGCAACTCGACCGACGCCCTCGACGCCGTCGGCAACACCACCAAGGCGGTGACCAAGGGCTACGCCATCGGTTCGGCCGGCCTCGGCGCCCTGGTGCTGTTCGCGGCCTATACCTCCGACCTGGAGTATTTCGCCGCCAATGCGGCGGAGTTCCCCTTCTTCGCCAACATGGGAACGGTCGACTTCGGCCTGACCAATCCGTACGTCGTCGTCGGCCTGCTGTTCGGGGGGCTGTTGCCCTTCCTGTTCGGCGGCATGTCGATGATGGCGGTCGGCCGCGCGGCCGAATCGGTCGTGGCCGAAGTTCGCCGCCAGTTCCGCGAGAACCCCGGCATCATGACCTATGAGGTCAAGCCGGAGTACGGCCGGGCTGTCGACATCCTGACCAAGGCGGCGATCCGCGAGATGATCGTCCCGTCGCTGCTGCCGGTTCTGTCGCCGATCGTTCTGTTCGTCGTGGTGCTGATGATCCAGCCGGAGAAGGCGCACGCCTTTGCGGCCCTCGGCGCCATGCTGATGGGCGTGATCGTGACCGGCCTGTTCGTAGCCATCTCGATGACCTCGGGCGGCGGCGCCTGGGACAACGCCAAAAAGGTGATTGAAGAGGGCTTCACCGACAAGAACGGCGTGGTTCACGGCAAGGGCTCCGAGGCTCACAAGGCCGCGGTGACCGGCGATACGGTCGGGGATCCCTACAAGGACACCTCCGGCCCGGCGGTGAATCCGATGATCAAGATCACCAACATCGTCGCCCTGCTTCTGCTGGCGGTGCTGGCGAGCGGCAACATCGGCTGATGACCGATGGCCGCCGCGCCCTGACCGGGCGTGGCGGCCGCCAACGAAAGACGCCCCGGAGAGCGATCTCCGGGGCGTTGTCGTATCCGGGGCGCGCGAGCCCGGCCTAGTCGGGACGGCGCTGGCCCGGAACGTCCTCGTCCGTGCGGGGCAGCTGGCCCCGGCCGACGTTGCCGAGCAGCTGCTCGAGGATGGTCAGCTGGCGGCCGCGGGTCGGGGTTTCACGGTCGTTCATGGCGATGCGTCGGCCGTCGTCCAGGCCGAGGGTCCGCACTTCGGCGACCTGGCCGGCGTCGTTGAAGGTGATCTCGGTGACCGAGCGCTGGGTCACCTGCGGCCGGTTGTAGGTGTATTTCTCGGTCACCTGGCTGATGTAGTACCAGATGTTGTCGCGCTCGAAGGTCGAGGTCGTCGACGGGGTGCCGAGCTTGGTCAGCACCGTCTGCTTGGTGTCGGTTCCGGCCGTGATGTCGGTCGGCTTGGCGTCAATGGCCTGGAAACCGTTCTGGCCCACCACCGGCGCGCAGGCCGCGGTCAAGGCAGCGGCCGACAGGGCGGCGAAAAGGAGCTTGGTACGGAGCATGGTCGGCGCCTGCGAGAGAACAAGGTCTTTGACCTAACCGGACCCGAGCCTTAGTTCAACGGCGCGGCGGAAAAGGGGCCGCATGATCATGCTCCAGAACCTCTTCCGAACCCGCCCCCGCGAACGCCTGGGCGAGGCCCTGTATGAACTGGCGGTGCGTCAGGCGCGCGAGCCGGCCTTCTACACCGGCCTGGGCGTCGCGGACCGAATCGACGCCCGGTTCGAGCTGTACACCCTGCATGTCCTGCTGCTGGTCATGCGGCTGAGGGACGAGGGCGAGCGCGGGGCCGAGGCCGCCCAGGCCCTGTTCGACGCCTATGTCTCCGCGCTCGACCATGCGCTTCGTGAACTCGGCGTCGGCGACATTTCGGTCGGCAAGAAGATGCGCAAGCTGGGCGAGGCCATGTACGGCCGGATGACGACCTATGAACCGCCGTTGCGCGCGGGGGACGCCGAGATCCTTGCCACCGGTCTGGGACGAAACGTCTTCGAAAGCGACGATCCCGCCGCGGGCCGGGCGCTGGCGGCCTACGCCCTCGACAGCCGCTCGCGTCTGGCGGCTCAGGCGTTCGGGGAGGTATCGAGGCGGCCAGACTGGGCGGAGATCAAGACATGAACACGATGGACCTTCCGTACAGCGAACCGGTTCGCCTGCACCAGGTCGGCGCCGGGGTGACCCGGAAGCTGGAGCCGGACGCGGCCGCCCGGGCGCGCATCGCCAGGGCGCTCGATCTGGCCTCGCTGGACTCCTTCGTCGCCGAGATGAGCCTGGCTCCGTCGCCGGGGGGCTGGCGACTGTCCGGCCGGGTGAAGGCCAGCCTGGCCCAGACCTGCGGCATCACCCTCGAGCCGCTGCCGGTCGAGATCGACGCGCCGTTCTCGATCGGGCTGGCGGAGGCGCCGGACGAGGAATCGGACGAGATCGTCATCACCCTTGACGATGAGTCGCCTGATCCGATCGAGAACGGACAGGTCGACCTCGGCCAGTACGCCGTCGAGCAACTGGCGCTTCGGCTGGATCCGTTTCCCCGCAAGCCCGGGGCCGAGTTCGAGCAACCCCCGGAGCCGGGCGAAATCTCTCCCTTCGCCGTGTTGAAGCAGCTTCGGCCGTCAGACGAAGGTTGACGCAAGGGCGGCGCGGTTGCATCCCGCCGATGCGACGCTATCGTCGCCCAGCCAAGCGCCGGTCGAATGGCGCGACGGAGTCGAAACGGCTTGCCATCCCCAGTTCTGATTTCTCTTGACGCCATGGGCGGGGACCACGGTCCGCCGGTCGTGGTGGCGGGGGTGCGCGACTATCGAAAGCGCCACGGCGGCGAGGGCGTTCGCTTCCTGCTGCATGGCGACGAAGCGGCGATCCGGGCCGAGATGGCCAGGTACGGGCTCGGGGACGATGTCTGCGTCGTCCGTCACACCGACAAGGTGGTCGGCATGGCCGAGAAGCCGGCCCAGGCCATGCGCCGGGGCAAGGGCTCCAGCCTGTGGAACGCCATCGAGGCGGTGAAGACGGGCGAGGCCGGGGCCATCGTTTCGGCCGGCAACACCGGCGCCCTGATGGCCATCTCCAAGCTGATCCTGCGCATGTCGGCCCACGGTCTCGAGCGGCCGGCGATCGTCGCCAACTGGCCGACCATGCGGGGCGTGACCGCCGTGCTGGACGTCGGCGCCAATGTCGAGAGCGACGCCGAGCAACTGGTCGAGTTCGCCATCATGGGCGAGGCCTTCCATGCCGCCGTGCATGGCGGCGGCCGTCCGACGATCGGCCTGCTGAATGTCGGCTCGGAGGACATGAAAGGGCATGAAGAGGTCCGCGAGGCCGCCCGCATCCTGCGCGAGGGCGGCATCGGCCTGAACTACAAGGGGTTCGTCGAGGGAGATGATATCGCCCGCGGCACGGTCGACGTGGTGGTCACCGACGGCTTCACCGGCAACATCGCCCTGAAGACCGCCGAGGGCGTGGCGCGGTTCATCTCGGCCCTGATGAAGGAGACGCTGACCTCCAGCGTGTCCGCGCGGGCCGGAGCCCTGCTGGCCCTGCCGGCGCTGAAGCGTATGCGCCAGAGGATCGATCCCAGCGCCATCAACGGCGGCCCGCTGCTCGGCCTGAACGGCATCGTGGTGAAGAGCCACGGCGGGGCCGACGCCAAGGGTTTCGGCAACGCCATCCGCATCGCTGTCGAACTGGCCCGCAGCGACTATCTGGAGACGGTCAGCAAGAGTTTGAACCGGCTGACCGTGGTTCTTGAACAGCCGGCCGCCCCGGGTGCGGCCATGGAGACACCCCAGTGAGCGTCATTCGCAGCGCCGTGACCGGCGTCGGCTCCTTTCTGCCGGAACAGGTGGTGACCAACGCCGACCTGGCGAAGATCGTGGACACCTCGGACGAGTGGATCGTCGAGCGGACCGGCATTCGCCAGCGCCACAAGGCCCGGGACGATCAGCCGACCAGCGACCTGGCCGTCGAAGCCTCCCGGCGCGCCATGGCCGACGCGGGCCGGGACGCCGCGGAGATCGACCTGATCGTGGTGGCCACCACCACGCCCGACATGACCTTTCCGTCGGTGGCCTCGATCGTCCAGCGCAAGCTGGGGGTTCCGACCTGCATCGCCTTTGACGTCCAGGCCGTCTGTTCCGGCTTCGTCTATGCGCTGAGCGTGGCCGACGGCTTCGTCGCCCGGGGCCTGGCCAAATGCGCCCTGGTCATCGGCGCGGAGGAGATGACCAGTCTGATGGACTGGACCGACCGCTCGACCTGCGTGCTGTTCGGCGACGGCGCCGGGGCCGTGGTCGTCGAGCCGCGCGAGGGGCAGGGGACCAAGGCCGACCAGGGCCTGCTCGGCTTCGCCCTGCGGTGCGACGGCTCCAAGACCGATCTTCTCTATGTCGACGGCGGGCCGGCGACGACCGGCACGGTCGGCCATCTGCGCATGGCCGGCAACCAGGTGTTCCGCCACGCGGTGGTCAATATCGCCGAGGCCATCACCGCCTGCTGCGAAGCCGCCGGCATCGAGGTCGCGGACGTCGACTGGTTCGTGCCGCACCAGGCCAACCAGCGCATCATCAAGGGCGTCGGCGACCGGCTTGGCCTGGACGAGAACAAGGTGGTCTCGACCGTGGCCACCCACGCCAACACCTCGGCCGCATCGATCCCGCTGGCGCTGGACGCGGCCATCCAGGACGGACGG
>JADGMZ010000037.1 GCA_015234495.1 Brevundimonas sp.
CCAAGGAAAACCCCGCCCCCATGGCTCTGAAAGTCGCGATCGTCGGCCTGCCCAACGTCGGCAAGTCCACCCTGTTCAACGCCCTCACCAAGACGGCGGCGGCCCAGGCGGCCAACTATCCCTTCTGCACCATCGAGCCGAACACCGGCGACGTGGCCGTGCCCGAGCCCCGGCTGGAGCAGCTGGCGGCGATCGCGGGCTCGAAGGAAATCATCCCCTCGCGCATCACCTTCGTCGATATCGCCGGCCTGGTGCGCGGCGCCTCGAAGGGCGAGGGTCTGGGCAACCAGTTCCTGGCCAACATCCGCGACTGCGACGCCGTGGCCTTCGTGGCGCGCTGTTTCGTCGACGACGACATCACCCACGTCGAGAACCGCATCGACCCGATCTCCGATCTCGAGATCATCGAAACCGAGCTGATGCTGGCCGACCTGGAAAGCCTCGAGAAGCGGGTGGTCAACGTCGAGAAGCGGGCCAAGACGGGTGACAAGGAATCCCAGCAGACCCTGCGCCTGATCAACATGGCGCTGACCCCGCTGCGGGCCGGCAAGCCCGCCCGCGTGGTCGAGGTCGACAAGGAGGATCAGAAGGCGTGGCACATGCTGCAGCTGCTGACCTCCCTGCCGGCGCTGTACGTGGCCAACGTCGACGAGGCCTCGGCCGACAAGGGAAATGAACTCTCGGACCTGGTGGCGAAGCGCGCCGCTGCCGACAACGCCAAGGCCGTGGTCATCTCGGCCAGGATCGACTCGGAACTGGCCGTGCTCGAGCCGGAAGAACAGGCCGAGTTCCTCGAAAGCATGGGCCTGGAGGAGCCGGGTCTGAACCGGCTGATCCGCGAGGCCTATGCCCTGCTGGGCCTGCATACCTATTTCACGGTCGGGCCCAAGGAGGCGCGGGCGTGGACCATCCCGATCGGGGCCACCGCGCCGCAGGCGGCGGGCGTCATCCACACCGACTTCGAAAAGGGCTTCATCCGCGCCGAAACCATCGCCTTCCCCGACTTCGTCGCCCTCAAGGGCGAGCAGGGGGCGAAGGAGGCCGGAAAGATGCGCGCCGAGGGCAAGAGCTACGTCGTCAAGGACGGCGACGTGATGCACTTCCTGTTCAACTGACGGCGGTCAGCCCGCGGGGGTGTCCTCCAGCGTCGTGCATTTGGTCAGGTCGACCACGGCGTTGTCGCGGTTCAGCCAGGTCAGCCGCAGCGTCTGGCCGGTGACCGCCAGCCGCACCCGCTCGTTCGCCACCGCGCCTTCGGCCATGCAGGTCAGGTCGGCCTCATAGCCGTCAGACACCTGCTGGATGGCGGCGATGGCGCAGCTGTTTTCATAGCCCTCGAAGCGGGTGGTGGTGATCTCGATCGGGCGTTCGGCTCCGGTCTTGTTGGAGCACCACGACACGTCCGCAGCCCAGCGCCCGACGAAGTTGCGGGGGCCGCCGCCAGGCAGCGACGGGCCGAGACCCGGCGGCGGCGCGGGCGGCGGGGGGGCCGCGTCGGCCGTCTCGATCGGCTCGGCGGGTTCCGTCGGCGGATTGGGCTCGCCCGGACTGCAGGCGGCGACGGCGAGCACGGCGAGGAGGGTCAGGGCGTTGCGGGTCATGCGCCGGAAACGTCCGGGACGGCGGTCGGCTCCCGGGTCGCTCGCGTCGATCACGAATTCGCGGTCACGCTTGCATCCGTGGCCAGTATTTGCGACCCGTTATTCTGTGTCGAGAACAAGGGGGTGTCCCGGATGACTCAGAACACCAATCCATGGACTTCGCAGATCGATCCGCTGGCGCAGGACATCGCCGCGGTGCTCAAGCGCATGGGCGGTTCTGCCCATCAGAAGGACGTGGTTCAGTGCGTCTGCGCGATGAAGCGACAGCGCGGCGAAACCGTCGCGCAGGATCTGGCCAACCGGATTGTCGAGGTGTTCGAGCGATACCGCGACCTGTTCTTCAAGCCGTTCGGCGAAGGCTCGATGCGCTGGGCGCTTCAGCCCGGCGTCGCCTGAATCGGTCCGGCCGGCGATGAAAAGGCCCGCGACCTGGGTCGCGGGCCTTGCCGTTTCCGGGCGATGTCAAGCTTGTCGCCGATGTCGCCCATGTATCGGGCCGCGATGTCGTGGATGTCGCGCCCGGATTGTCCCGGTCTAGAAGCGGCGGACGTAGCCCAGGCTCCAGGTGTCGACCTCGCCGGCCCCGTCGTCCTGGAAGTCGCGACGGGTCCAGTCGGCGCGGACGCCGTTCTGGCTGTCGAAGAACCAGTTGGCGCCGGCCCCGTAGTTGAGGCTCTCGCCGTCCTCGGTGGCGCTGACGCCGGCGATGTCGGCCTTGAGCGAGGTGGTGCCGTAGCCGACGCGGCCGAACAGTTCGAGGTTCTGGCTCACCGGGACCTTGGCCACCCCGTAGACGGCGGCGTCGTACTCGTGCTCGACCGAGCCGTCGACGCCGGCGATGGTCACGTCGTCGTCGCGGACGCCGATCGAGGCTTCGCCCTCGACGCCAAAGTTCGGCGTGAAGTCATAGCCAAGCCGGCCGGTGATGGCGCCGAGGTCGGCGACGTCGGAGTCGAACTGGGTGTAGCCGATCGAGCCGGTCACGGGACCGCGATCCTGGGCCACGGCAGGGGCCGCGATCAGAGTAAGAGCGGCGGTAGCGAGAAGAACGTTACGCATGGTTTGTATCCTCTGGAATGCGGTGACTTCTGCGGTCACCAACCCCCTCCAGTGCAGATACAAATGGTTCGACTTCGCCGCCGTTCCAGAACCTTGAAACGACTTGAAACCCAGTGTGCACAGACTGACACAGACGGCGCTATGCCAACCGTGACCTTATCGTGTTCTTATAACGGCGCTCTGTTCTAGCGATCCTTCTCGCGCTCCGTGCCCGACCGCGCGTCCAGAGCCGCCTGTGCGGCGGCAAGGCGGGCGATGGGGACCCGGTAGGGCGAGCAGCTGACGTAGTCGAGGCCGACGCTCTCGCAGAAGGCGATGGAGGCGGGGTCGCCGCCGTGCTCGCCGCAGATGCCCATCTTGACCCCGTCGCGGGCCCCCCTGCCCCGTTCGGCGGCGATGCGGATCAGGTCGCCGACGCCGTCCTGGTCGAGGCGAACGAAGGGATCGGTCTCGAAGATGCCCTTGTCCATATAGGCCTGCAGGAAGCGGCCGGAGTCGTCGCGGCTGATGCCGAAGGTGGTCTGGGTAAGGTCGTTGGTGCCGAAGCTGAAGAACTCGGCGTGTTCGGCCAGATCGGCGGCGCGGAGGGCGGCGCGGGGCAGTTCGATCATCGTCCCGACCAGATACTCGACGCGGTCGCCGGCCTCGGCGAAAACGGCCTCGGCGGTGCGGTCGGTCAGTTCGCGCAGGTATTTCATCTCCAGCCCGAGCGCGACCAGCGGGTGCATGATCTCGGGGATGGGGGCCTCGGCGGCGGTCTTCTTCACTTCGAGCGCGGCCTCGAGGATGGCGCGGACCTGCATCTCGTAGATCTCGGGATAGGCGACGCCGAGGCGGCAGCCGCGGTGGCCGAGCATGGGGTTGGTCTCGTGCAACTCCCGGGCCCGGCGCTTCAGCTTGGCCGCGTCCAGCCCCTGGGCGGCCGCCAGCGCGTCCATGTCCTCGTCGCTTTGGGGGATGAACTCGTGCAGCGGCGGATCGAGCAGGCGCACCGTCACCGGCAGGCCGGTCATGATGGTGAACAGTTCGACGAAGTCGGCCTTCTGGAAGGGGGCGATCTTGGCCAGGGCGGCCCGGCGGCCCGCCTCGTCGTCGGCGAGGATCATCTCGCGCACGGCGGCGATGCGGGTGTCGTCGAAGAACATGTGCTCGGTGCGGCAAAGGCCGATGCCCTCGGCCCCGAAGCCGCGGGCGGTCTTGGCGTCCAGCGGCGTCTCGGCGTTGGCGCGGACCTTCAGGCGGCGCACCCCGTCGGCCCAGGCCATCAGGGTCTGGAAGTCGCCGGTCAGCTCGGGTTCGATCATCGGCACCGCGCCGTCCATCACCTCGCCCTTCGAGCCGTCGATGGTGACGATGTCGCCGGCGGCGAAGGTGCGGCCGCGAGCGGTGAAGGTCCCGGCCTTCTCGTCGATATGGATCTCGCCGGCGCCGGAGACGCAGGGACGGCCCATGCCGCGGGCGACGACGGCGGCGTGGCTGGTCATGCCGCCGCGGGCGGTGATGATGCCCCGCGCCGCGTGCATGCCGTGGATGTCCTCAGGCGAGGTCTCCTCGCGGACGAGGATGACCGCGTCGCCGAGCTGCGACAGGCGCTCGGCCTCGTCGGCGTCGAACACCACCTTGCCGGTGGCCGCGCCCGGCGAGGCGGGCAGGCCGGCGGCGACGACCTTGCGCTCGGCCCTCGGGTCGAGGGTCGGGTGCAGCAGCTGGTCCAGTGCGGCGGGCTCGACCCGGCTGATCGCCTCTTCCTGTGAGATCACGCCCTCGGCGGCCAGATCGACGGCCACTTTCAGCGCCGCCTTGGCGGTGCGCTTGCCGTTGCGGGTCTGCAGCATCCACAGCCGGCCCTGCTCGACCGTGAACTCGATGTCCTGCATATCGCGGTAGTGGGTCTCGAGTTTCCCCACGACTTCAACGAACTGCCCGAACACCTCGGGCATGGCTTCTTCCATCGAAGGGGCCGTTTCGCCCATCTCCTCGCGGCCGATCTTCGTCAGCGACTGCGGCGTGCGGATGCCGGCGACGACGTCCTCGCCCTGGGCGTTGATCAGGAACTCGCCGTAGAGCTTCGCCTCGCCCGTCGACGGATTGCGGGTGAAGGCCACGCCGGTGGCCGAGGTGTCGCCCATATTGCCGAAGACCATCGACTGGACGTTGACCGCGGTGCCCCAGCTTTCGGGGATGTCGTGCATGCGGCGATAGAATTTGGCCCGGTCGTTCATCCAGCTGGCGAAGACCGCCGAGATTGCGCCCCACAGCTGGTCGTTCGGATCCTGCGGGAAGGCGTGGCCGAGGCGGTCTTCCACCACGCGCTTGTAGTCCGCGACCACCTTCTCCCAGTCGCCGGCCGAGAGGTCGGTGTCGATGGTGACGCCAAGCCGGTCCTTGTGATCGTCCAGCACCTCCTCGAAATCATCGTGGCTGAGGCCGAGCACCACGTTGGAATACATGGTGATGAAGCGGCGGTAGCTGTCGAGGGCGAAGCGGCGGTCGCCGCTGAGGGCGGCGAGGCCCTCCACCGTCTCGTCGTTGAGTCCGAGGTTGAGGACGGTGTCCATCATGCCGGGCATCGAGGCGCGGGCCCCCGAGCGGACCGAGACCAGCAGCGGGTTCCGGGGATCGCCGAAGGTCTTGCCGACCACGCCCTCGACCTTCTTCAGGCCGGCGGCGACCTGGGCCTCGAGGGCCGCGGGATAGCTCTGTCCGTTGGAATAATAGTGGACGCAGGCCTCGGTGGTGATGGTGAAGCCCGGCGGCACCGGCAGACCCAGCGACGACATCTCGGCGAGGTTCGCCCCCTTGCCGCCGAGAAGGTTCTTCATCGACGCGTCGCCGTCGGCGGATCCGCCGCCGAAGCCGTACACCCACTGAGTCATCTACCAGCCCCTGAGCCGTTGTCCTTCGCGGCGGAGCGCTCCGCTCGCGGTGCATGGGCCCCGCTTACCCCGCCGGGCGCGGCAAGGCGAGGCTGAGGGTGTAACAAAACGTGAGCCCGTGTGACGGTTCCGGCCGGCGCCCTTGGTGCGGAACCCTGTCAGGCCGAACGGAGCTGGACGGTAGGCCGGTCCGGCTGCGGCGACCCTCAGATCGGACGCACGGCGGGGCCCGCACCGACCGCCGCTCCTCCCGGCTCATCCGCCTCGGCGTCGGGCCGGGCGGGAGGATCGGCGTCGGGCGACAGGAACGACCGGCTCGGGGCGGCCGGGGTCCGGCTGCGCAACAGGCGGACGAACCCGGCGAAGTCGCTGATCTGCTCATTGTAGAAGGCCGCCTTCTCGACCAGCCCCATATGCCCGGCCTCGTCGACCCGGACCAGCCGGGCCTGCGGCAGGGCGGCGGCGAGGGTCTCTCCGGCGTCGGGCCGGGTGATCAGGTCGCGTCCGCCGACGAAGACCAGCGCCGGCACGTCGATCCGCGGCAGGCGATCGGTCACCGACCAGTGCAGCATGGCGAGATTGCCGCGCGCCTGGACGGCCGGGGAGTTCCGGGTCGGCAGGCGGGCGGTACGGTCCAGCTGGGCCCGCGTCGGTCGGGTTCCGAATCCGGCCAGCCGGGCCGCGAGATGGGTGGAGCCGCTGAGCCAGGCCTGCCAGTTCATCACCCACAGCGCCGGCGACAGGACCATGTCCAGCTTGCAGGCCAGTTCGACCACCGGCTGCAGCGGCCTGAACAGGCCCGAGAAGGCCATCGTCTCCAGCGGATTCGTATGGGTGGTGTTGGCCAGCACGATGGCCGCGACCCGGCGGTTGAGCAGTTCGGGATGGCGCGCGCAGAGGGTCTGGACCGTCATGCCGCCGATGCTGTGGCCGACCAGGATGACCGGGCGATGCTCCGGCAGGCTGTCGATGACGGCGTACAGGTCCTCGGCGAAGCCTTCGATGGAGTAGCCGATGCTGGGACGTCCGGAGCGGCCGAGCCCGGGCAGATCCCAGAAGGCCAGGCCGAACCGGGCGCCGAGATCGGCGCGAGCCTCGGCCCAGATGCGGGCCGACAGGCCCCAGCCATGGGTGAAGAGGAGAATCGGCCCCTGATCGATCCCCTCCGTCTCGACGTGCAGGGAGGCGCCGTCCGCGCCCGGGATGGTGACCGCCGCGGCCCGGCGGGCCGGCGGGGTCGGCGCGTTCCGACCCAGCAGCATCAGCACCGGGGTACGGCCCATCAGGCTGACGGCCATCAGGCCCACGCCCCACCACAGCGGCGCGCTGGACGGCTCATCGAGGCCGAGCTGGCCCGCCACATGGGCGGCATCGTACCACCGCCACAGCAGCCAGCCGGCCAGGGCGAAGACCGCCAGCGACCCGACAGCAAACAGGCGTTGGAGAAAGGCGAACAGGATCATCGGGATACTCTGGGGAGGAAGCGTCAGCCCAACACCGCCCGCGGCAGGTTCGTTCCGTGAAATCGCGGGGGATAACCCCGCCTTAACCGCGATGATTCACCACTCGATCTCCAAGCTGTACGGGGCCGAGTAGATATGTCCGGGTTGAAGACTGACGTCGTTCTGAGGGGCGACTGCATCGAGGTGCTGAAGGGCCTGCCGGACGCGTCCGTCGACATGGTCTTCGCCGACCCGCCCTATAACCTGCAACTGGGCGGCGACCTGCTGCGGGTTATAGGGTGGGTCGGCGAAGACCATGTCGACGCAGGCGTCGGGCAGGGACCGCAGCACCTCGATGCAGTCGCCCCGGTGGATGACGTCGGTCTTCAGGTCGGACATGGAAACGCGGCCCCGTACAGCTTGGAGATCGAGTGGTGAATCATCGCGGTTAAGGCGGGGT
>JADGMZ010000038.1 GCA_015234495.1 Brevundimonas sp.
CGCGCCGGCATGACCCCCTCGGCCACGGCCGGGGCGGCGCGCTCGCGCAGCGCGGCCTCATCGGCGGGCGGAATGACGTCCGGCAGGGTGGCGGAGGGCTTGAGCAGGGGATCGGTCGCGGGCGTATGCGCCGCCTCGATCTCCATCAGGGCCAGGGCGCTCTCGACCGTGGGCCGGGGCTGGACCATGCCGGTCTCGAGTCCCCGCCGGACGGCGGCCAGTTCGTCGGCCCAGGTCTGCGGCATGGCCTGCAGGCGGCCGATCCAGGCCTCGGCGTCGTCGCGCGAGGTGATCCGCGTCGACCCGGCCATGTAGGCGAAGCTCTGGCCCGGGCCGCCCTCGGAGTTGAAGGCGCTCATCCGGCCGGTATCCAGCGGGATGCGCTGCAGCGAGCGCCGCAGCAGATAGCCGAGGAAGGCGTGGTTCAGCCGGTCGTCGTCCGACAGCGTCGCCGGGTCGATGGCGGCCAGACGTTCGGCGAAGCCGCGCAGGGCCGGCTCCTGGGCCAGTTCGAAGGCGCGCGACGCGTCCGGCAGTCTGGCGCGCGCCGCCTTGTCGCCGTCGCGCGATGCGGCGATGGGGTTGTTGGCCTTCTGATAGGCTTCGTAGTCGGCGAGGATCGCGGCCAGGGCGGGATCGTCGGCGTCGCGGGTCTGCTCGGCGGCCGGCGGCGGCGCGGCCTGGGCCATCGCCGGTGCGGCCGAGGCGAGCAGGGCGGCGGCCCCGATGGCGAGCATGGTCTTCATGGCGTCCCTCCGACTGGCGCGGGACTGCACCGGAGGCGGCGTCTCGCGTCAACCGCAGAAGGCGAAGAAGTCCTCGATATTCGGCTCGGAGCCGGGATGCGGCGCATAGGCCTCGCGCCCGCCGCCGCGCCACTGGGCGATCCAGCCGAGACGGCGGAAGCGCTGAAGCACCGGCTCCGACAGCATCGCGTCCGCCGTCAGTATGGGCGCATCGTGCAGCAGGGACAGTTCGCTTTCCGCGGCGAACCGGCCGGTCTCGCCACCGGACTCGAGCAGGATCACCGGCGCGTCGCCGTCCTCGCCGAGGCTGACCAGTCCCGCGCGGCCGGCGCCGCGGCGGCAGTTGAAGCCCAGCGCCATGTCGTCGCTTTCGGGCACGCCCCAGACCAGGTGTGCCTCGTCGTCGTGTATCGTCAGCATCCAGTCGTAGCCGGCGACCGGGGACGGCGCCGGGCCGGCCTCGACGGAGGCCGCCGGAGAGAGCGCGGGCGAGGGATCGACCGTGGCGCAGGCGGCGGCGGTCAGGGCGAGGCCTGTCAGGGCGGCGAGGGCGCGCGTGCGCATCGAACGGTCTCCGGGCTGGTCAGCCCGAGCACAGTTCGGTGAAGCGGCGCAGTTTGGCAAGATGGAGCCGGGGCACCTCGACCGCCCGGCGCTGGTCGCCGACGGCGGCGGTCAGCCGGCCCTCGGCTGCGAAGGCCGCGAACACCGGATGGTCGGTTCGCAGCGTCAGCTTCAGGGCGCCCCGCTCGGCTGTCGATTCCGTCACCGCCGAGGCCGCGCCGGCGGTGACCCGGGCCATGCCGGTCTCGGCCGCGCCGCCATAGAAGGCCACACGCGCCACGCCGGAAGTCGGATCGCATTCCAGGGTGAAGCGCAGACTGGGCGTGTCCGGCACCTCATTGGCCAGGGCCACGCGGGCCTCGTCGGCATAGAGCGTCCAGGTCCAGGCGGAGTCCGGCGGCGGCGACTGCATCGCCAGAACGGCGAGGCCGGCAAGTGTGGCGATCATGGTTCAGCCCCCGCTGAATGGTCCGATCCGGGATGTGATCAGACCGTGTCGGTTCCGCAATAGGCGAAAAACGTCCGGATCAGGCGGCGTTCGTCGCCGTCGGCGGTCAATTCGAAGTGACCGGCGTCGCCCTCGACCGGCAGCACGCCGCTGCGGGCCAGCGTCCGCAGGGCCGGATCACGCAGCGACAGGCGCGCCTCGTCGGCGATGCCGCCGTCGAGCGGATCGATCGCCCTCGACGTGGTCGAGGCCTTGACCAGGCGCGGGGTGGCCGGCTGCACATCGCCATAGATCACCGCCTGGGCCTTGCCCGGCTCGCAGGTCATCATCAGCGCCAGCTGGTCCGAATTGGCCACGCCGTAGGCCAGCTTGGCCATGACGCCCTCGTGGCTCAGGTGCCAGCCCATGGCCGGGACCGGGGCCACGGCGTCGGCGTTGGTCGCCCGCGACTGGGCGGCGATCGTGATCAGGCCCAGGGCGGCGACGGCGGGGATGGCGAACTTGAACATGGAAACGGGTACTCGCGTCTGTCAGGGCAAACGCGGGTTTCCGTTAACGGTTCACGGCCTCGCTTCGGGATCGGACGATTTCGCCAGGCGGAGGGCTAAAACGGGCTGAACCGCTCCACCAGCGACTGGGCTGCCGGCGTGGCCTGCACCCGGCTGATGTCGCCGCGGCCGCCATAGCTGATGCGGGCCTCGGCGATCTGGGTGTGGGCGATGGTGTTGGCCGAGCTGATGTCCTCGGGGCGCACGATGCCGGCGACGGTCAGTTCGCGGAGTTCGCGATTGGTGCGCACCTCCTGGCGGCCCTGGATGACCAGATTGCCGTTCGACAGCACATCGGTGACCACGGCGGCGATGGTCAGGCTGACCTTCTCTGACCGGTTCACCGAGCCCGAGCCGTTGGCGTTGGACTCGCCTTCCAGCCCGACCAGGTTGCCGGCGTCGAAGCCGCCGGGGAAGGCGCGGCCGAGGCTGTTCTCCAGGCCGAAGAAGTTGGTGATGCCGCCGGACATCTCGTTGGTGCGGCTGCGCTGGGTCGAGTTCTGGGTCTGCGCCCGGTCGTCGATGTCGATGTTGACGGTCAGGATGTCGCCGATGCGCCGCGCGCGCTGGTCGCCGAAGAAGGTGCGCGAACCCGTGCGCCACAGGCTGTTGGCGCTGGCGGCGCGGTCGGCGCGCTGCTGTTCCGGCGAGGGCAGATAGGCCTGGCTGGTCGGCACCAGGGCCGCAGGATAGCCGATCGGGGCCAGTTCCGGACCGCGCACCGCCTCGACGGCGGTGGAGCAGGCGCCGAGCGCCAGGGTCGAGGTCAGGGCGGCGGCGGTGACGATCAGGGCGGTGCGCATGGGTCTGGTCTTTCCGTCTAGCGGGCGGCGAACTGTTGGGAGGCGACAGGCTGCCCCGGAGGGCCGGCGAGGGCGCGTCCGGGAGCCACAGCCACGGCGTCGAAGACCCGGCCGGACTGCAGGTTGCGGATCGCGAGGCGCTGGCCCTCGGCGGCGTTGCCCTCGGCCCGGCCGGTGATGGACAGGCGCACCCCCGAGGCCTCGTAGATGACCTCGACGATGTCGTTGCGGCTGATGATGCGGTCGGCATAGGCGGCCCGGACGGGAGCGGCGCGGACCGGGGCCGGGGCCGGGGCCGCAGCCTCGCCGGCCGCCGGAGCAGCGGCGGGGGAGACGGCCGCGCGACGCACGACCACCCGGCGCAGCCCGGTCGGATTTGCCCAGTCCAGTCCGGCCTGACGGGCCATGGCCTGCAGCTGACCGGCCTCGAACACGGCCGAGGGACCCGAGCGCGCGCCGACGACGACGCCTGAGGCCGAACCGGCCCCCTCGAACAGGTCGCCCAGGGTGATGCGCCCGTCCACGTCGACCGGATTGGCCTTCAGGGTGACCGGGCCCGCCAGGGCCGGACCCGCCAGCATCAGGGCGGCGGCGGCGGCGATCAGCGCCCTCACGACTTCACCTGCGCGCTGACCGACAGCATCTGGTCGGCGGTGGAGATGACCTTGGAGTTCATCTCATAGGCCCGCTGGGCGATGATCAGGGCGCTGATTTCGGACACGGCGTCGACGTTCGAGGCCTCGGTGTAGCCCTGCAGCAGCTGCCCGAAGCCGATATCGCCCGGCGTGCCGACATTGGCCGGGCCCGAGGCCGCGGTCTCCAGAAGCAGGTTGTCGCCGATGGCTTCCAGGCCGGCCTCGTTGAAGAAGTTGGCCAGTTCGATCTGACCGACGATCTGCGGCTCGGGTTCGCCCTGGGTGATGACCTGCACCTGGCCCGACTTGGACACCATGACGTCGATGGCGTCCTGGGGGATCGAGATGTTCGGCTGCACCGCATAGCCGTCGTCGGTGACCAGCTGGCCCTCGCCGTTGACCGAGAAGTTGCCGGCCCGGGTGTAGGCGGTCTCGCCAGAGGGCATGAGGATCTGGAAATAGCCGCGCCCGTCGACCGCCATGTCGTAACGGCTGCCCGTCTGGGTCGGGCTGCCCTGTTCGGTGACGCGATAGACCGAGCCCGCCTTGACGCCGGCGCCGATCTGGATGCCGGTCGGCACCACCGTGCCCTGGCTGGACGACTGCGCGCCCATGCGCTCGACGTTCTGGTACAGCAGGTCCTGGAACTCGGCCCGCTGACGCTTGAAGCCGACCGTGTTCATGTTGGCGATGTTGTTGGAGATGACCTCCACGTTCAGCTGCTGGGCGGCCATGCCCGAGGCGGCGGTCCTGAGCGCTCTCATGTGCGGTTCTCCTTAGGCGGCCCGGCCCAGGCGCTCGACGGCGCGGCGGGACAGGTCGTTGGTGTTCTCGATCATCTTCGACACGCTCTCGTAAGCGCGCTGAATCTCGATCAGGTTGGTGATCTCGAGGATCGGATTGACGTTGGAGCCCTCCAGCATCGCCTGGCGCACCTGCACGTCGTTGGCGGCGAAAGGAGCGGCGTTGGAGGCGTTGCGGTACAGGCCGTCGCCGGCCTTCTCGAGCACCGCCAGGGTCCCGAAGCGGACGACGCTCAGCCGGCCCACCGGCAGGCCGTTCTGGCTGATGGCGCCGTCGGCGGCCACGCTGACCTGGCCGAGCGCGGGGTCGAGGATGATGTCGCCGCCGTCGCCCTGGACCGCCGCCCCGCCCTGGGTGGTCAGCCGGCCTTCCGGATCGAGGGTGAAGGCCCCGTCGCGGGTGTAGGCGTCGCCGTTCCCGTCGCGCAGGGCGAAGAAGGCCCCTTCGCCTTCGATGGCGAAGTCCAGCGTCCGCCCGGTCTGCTCCAGCGGGCCCTGGCCGAAGTCGCGGCCGACGCCCTGGTCCATGACGAAGCTGACGCCGGGGCGGACGAACAGGTTGCGGGCGCGCTGGCCGACCTCCTCGCCCAGCAGCAGCTGCTCGACCTTGAAGCCGGTGGTGTCAGCGTTGGCGATGTTGTTGGCCACGATGTCCAGTTCGCGGCGCAGCGTCATCTGGCGTGACAGTCCGACATAGGCGGCGTTTTCCACGGGCGGCTCCTTTCGTCCCGGTCTTCGCAACGGTCGTGCCAATGAGGTTAACCCAGGCGGGGCGGGCATTTCAGCCCCGACGACCCCGGCGGCGCCCGGCAGGTTTTGCCGGTTCTTAGCGGCTCGTTAACCAAAAACGTCTCGAATGGATGGAGAGATTCCCGGGGCGTGCGCATGTTCAAATTCGGCAAGAAGAAGGGCGCGGCGGCCGGCGATGACGCCAACCTGCCGGCGACCGCGGAAGGCGAGGGCGCTGACGGCGACGCGGCCGCCCCGAAGAAGAAAAAGCTCCCCCTGCTGTTCATCATCGTTCCCGCGGCCCTGGTCGTTCTGGGCGGCGGCGGGGGCGCAGCCTTCTTCCTGCTGCAGCCCAAGGCCGAGGCGGCGGAGGGCGGTCACGCCGCCAAGGCGTCGGATCACGGCGCGCCCAAGAAGTCCGGCGGTCATGGCGAAGCGGGCGGCGAGGCCAATCCCGCGCTGGGCGTCATCTCCGACGGTCCGGACGGGGTGGTGTTCTACACCCTCCCGGACATGACGGTGAACATCCAGGGGCCCAACGGCCGTCCCATGTACCTGAAGCTCAAGCTGACGCTCGAGATGAAGGACGCCGCCCTGGCCCACCACCTGCAGGCCGAGATGCCGCGCATGCAGGACATGTTCCAGAGCTTCCTGCGCGAGCTGCGCCCCGAAGACCTGGCCGGCTCGGCCGGCAGCTTCCAGCTTCGGGCCGAGATCCTGCGCCGCGTCAACCTGATCGCCGCGCCCGGCAAGGTCGACGCCGTGCTGATCGAAGAAATGCTGGTGAACTAGGCATGACCGACGCCGCCTTCGCCGACAATCCCGATCCGCTGGACGAGCCGATGCCCGAGGCGGAGGCTCCGGCCCTGTCGGAGCGGGTGCTGAACCAGGACGAGATCGACAGCCTGCTGGGCTTCGATCTCGGCGACGACGACGGGTCCGACCGAACCGGCATCCGGGCCATCATCAACTCGGCCCTGGTCTCCTACGAGCGCCTGCCGATGCTCGAGATCGTCTTCGACCGCCTGGTGCGGCTGATGACGACCAGCCTGCGCAACTTCACCTCCGACAACGTCGAGGTCAGCCTCGACAACATCAGCTCGATCCGTTTCGGCGACTATCTCAACTCCATCCCCCTGCCGGCCATCCTGGCGGTGTTCCGGGCCGAGGAGCTGGACAACTACGGCCTGCTGACGGTCGACTCCAACCTGATCTATTCGATCGTCGACGTGCTGCTGGGCGGGCGCAGGGGCACCGCGGCGCTGCGCATCGAGGGCCGGCCGTACACCACCATCGAGCGGGTGCTGGTGCAGCGCATGATCGAGGTCGTGCTGAACGACGCCCGCGCCGCCTTCGAGCCGCTGACGCCAGTGCATTTCAACCTTGACCGGCTGGAGACCAACCCGCGCTTCGCCGCCATCGCCCGGCCCGCCAACGCCGCCATCCTGGTCAAGCTGCGCATCGACATGGAGGACCGCGGCGGCCGCATCGAGCTGCTGCTGCCCTACGCCACCCTCGAACCGATCCGGAAGATGCTGCTGCAGCAGTTCATGGGTGAGAAGTTCGGCCGCGACAACATCTGGGAAGGCCACTTGGCCACCGAACTCTGGACCACCGGCACCGAGATCCGCGCCGTGCTTGACGAGCAGCAGTTGCCCCTGTCGCAGGTGCTGGATTTCAAGGTCGGCGACACTCTGATGCTCAACGCCACGCCGAACTCCGAGATCTCCATCCGGGCCGGCTCCATCCCTCTGACCACCGGCCGCATGGGCCGCAAGGGCCAGCATATCGCCGTCCGCGTCGAAGCCCCCGTCGACGTCGAGACCGCCTCAAGCCTCGCGAAGGGAAGACGCTGATGACCGGCATGATCCTCGATGGCGTGCTGATGCTGCTGCTGGTCGCCGCCCTCGGCTATGGCGTGCGGCTGGAACGCAAGCTGGCCGCCCTGCGTGAGGGCCAGCAGGCCTTCGCCTCCGCCGTCACCGAACTGAACGCCGCCGCCGGCCGGGCCGAAACCGCCCTCGCCTCGCTGCGCGCCTCGGGGCAGGAGACCGACCTGCTGCACGACCGTATAATGAAGGCCCGCGAGGTCAAGGCCCAGCTGG
>JADGMZ010000039.1:0-498 GCA_015234495.1 Brevundimonas sp.
GTGCAGCAACTGCCACAGGCGGTTGCTGCACGAGGAGCCCTTCATCAACGCCCTGGGCGCCCTCACCGGCAACCAGGCCATGCAGATGGTGCGGGCCGGGCTGAAGGCGATCTATCTGTCGGGCTGGCAGGTGGCGGCCGACGCCAACACCGCCGGCGCCATGTATCCGGACCAGTCGCTGTACCCGGCCAACGCCGCGCCCGAGCTGTGCCGCCGCATCAACCGCACCCTGCAGCGCGCCGACCAGATCGAGTACGCCGAGGGCGGCGCCAAGCGCGACTGGTTCGCGCCGATCGTGGCCGACGCCGAGGCCGGCTTCGGCGGACCGCTGAACAGCTTCGAGATCATGAAGGCCTTCATCGAGGCGGGCGCCGCGGGCGTGCACTTCGAGGACCAGCTGGCCAGCGAGAAGAAGTGCGGCCACCTCGGCGGCAAGGTGCTGATCCCGACCGCCGCGCACGAGCGCAACCTGATCGCCGCCCGCCTGGCGGCCGACGT
>JADGMZ010000039.1:508-7332 GCA_015234495.1 Brevundimonas sp.
CGTGGCGCGCACCGACGCCGAGAGCGCCCAGCTGATCACCTCCGACGTCGATGAGCGGGATCACCCGTTCATCGACCGCGAGGACCGCACCCCCGAGGGCTTTTTCCGCCTGAAGAAGGGCACGGGGCTGGACCACTGCATCGCCCGCGGCCTGGCCTATGCGAAATACGCCGACGTCCTGTGGTGGGAGACCTCGCACCCCGACCTCGACGACGCCCGCCGCTTCGCCGAGGCGATCCAGCGCGAGCACCCCGGCAAGCTGATGGCCTACAACTGCTCGCCGTCGTTCAACTGGGAGGCCAAGCTGGATGGCGAGACCATCGCGAAGTTCCAGCGCGAGCTTGGGGCCATGGGCTACAAGTTCCAGTTCGTCACCCTGGCCGGCTTCCACGCCCTGAACAACTCGATGTTCGAGCTCGCCACCGGCTATCGCGACCGCGGCATGGCGGCCTATTCGGAGCTGCAGCAGCGCGAGTTCGCCAACGAGGCGGCCGGCTACACCGCCACCCGCCACCAGCGCGAGGTCGGCACCGGCTATTTCGACCAGGTCGCCACGGTCATCTCGAACGGCCAGTCGTCGACCACCGCCCTCAAGGATTCCACCGAGACCGCCCAGTTCGTGGCGGCGGAATAAGGAGAGACCCCATGGAACCGATGTCCCGTCCCCAGGCCATCATCGACTTCTGCCTGGCCCCGCTGGCGCTCGACGCCGGCACGGAGGCCGAGCGTGAGGTGCGCCGCCGGCTCGAGCATGTGATCGGCACCTTCCAGCGCAAGCTGGCCCAGCCGGTCAGCGTCGACTTCTCGAACATGCCCTCGCAGGTCATCAACGAAGCCGCGCACGGCTACGAATAGGCTCAGGCGGCGATCGAGCGGGCCCCGCTCCGCGGCAGTTCGACGACAAGGGTGAGCAGTTCCGCGGCGTCGAACGGCTTGGGCAGGTGCCGGTCGGCGCCCGCGGCCTCGGCGGCGCTGACGTGCTCCGGCAGGGCGTTGGCGGTCAGCATGACGATCGGCGTCCGCGCCAGCCCCATGGCCGCCTCGTGCAGGCGGATCTCGCGGGTCGCCGTCAGGCCGTCCATGACCGGCATCTGCATGTCCATGAGGATCAGGTCGAAGTCCGCGTCGCGCACCGCCTGAAGGGCCTGGGCCCCGTCCTCGACCGAGACCATGGCCACGTCGGCCTGGGCCAGGATCATCTCGACGACACGGCGATTGACCGGGTGGTCGTCGGCCAGCAGCACCCGCACCGTGCCGCACTTGCCGGCGTCTTCCGCAGCCGGTCCGGCCGAGACCGAGCCGGGCGCCTCTGCGGGTTTGAACGGCACCGTCAGGATGAAGGCCGATCCGCCGCCCGGCTCGCTTTCGCAGTCCAGGTCGCCCCCCATCATCTCGGCCAGCTGGCGCGAGATGGCGAGGCCGAGACCCGAACCGCCGAACTTGCGGGTGATGGCCCCGTCGGCCTGTTCGAAGCGGCTGAACAGGCGGTCGCGGGTCTGGCTGTCGAAGCCGATGCCGGTGTCCTCGACCGAGAAGCGCAGGGTCGGCGCGCCGTCGCGCGCCGGGCCGGGGGCAGCGGTCAGGCTGACGAACCCCTCGCTGGTGAACTTGACCGCATTGGAGACGAGGTTGGTCAGGATCTGCTTCAGGCGCACTACGTCGCCGGCGATCCAGCAGTCGACCTCCGGATCGATCTCGACAAAGAACTGCAGCCCCTTTTCGCGGGCCGAGGCCTCGTAGAGCTGGGCGGCGTCGCGCACCGCCCGTCCGAGATCGTAGGCCTCCTCACACAGCTCCATCCGGCCGGACTCGACGCGGGCGAGGTCGAGGATGTCGCTGAGCAGCACCTGAAGGGTGCGGCCCGAGGACTGGATCAGTTCCAGCATCTCGGCCTGCTGGGGGGTGAGGGGGGTGGCGCCCAGCGCCTGGGCCAGACCGATGACGCCGTTCAGGGGCGTGCGGATCTCATGGCTCATATTGGCCAGGAACTGGCTCTTGGCGGCGTTGGCCGCCTGGGCCGCGTCGCGCGCCTCGACCAGGGCGTTGGCGTCGTTCTTCAGGTCGGTGATGTCGGTGCAGACGGTCACGATGCCCCCCGCGGCGGTGCGGCGGTCGGCCACGCGCAGCCAGCGGTCGCCCGAGATGCGCTGCTCCATCATGGCCGACAGCCCCCGCCGGGACTCCATCCGTTCGGCGATCCATTCGGCTTCCCGGCCCCTGGCCTCGGCGTAGAGCCCCTGGTTCAGCCCGATCTGGATGATTTCCCGGAAGGTCATCCCCGCCTGGAGGTTGGACGTCAGCTCGGGATTCACCTCGTCATAGCGGTTGTTCCACAGCACCAGCCGGTCGTCGGCGTCGAAGAAGGCCAGGCCGTCCGGCATGGCGTCTATGGCTTCCCGAATCTGGTTCAGGGCGCTGGAGCGGGAGAAACAGCCCATCCAGGCGAGCGCCCCGCCGACGGCGAGGAGTGCCACGGCCAGCACCGCCAGCGCGCCCAGCATGGTCGAGGCGGGGAAGGTCGGGCCAAGCGCCGTCGCCGTCACCCCGGCCGCCGAGACCGTCATGGCGCTCATGGCCGTGAAGTGCAGGAAGACGATGGACAGCGCCCCCGAGATGCAGGTCGCTATGAAGCGGAGAGGACTCTTCCCGTAGACGACGGAGCCGGTCAGCAGGGCCAGGAGCAGGCCTCCGCCGACCGCCGATCCGGCGAGGACCGGATCCCAGCCGATGACCCGCCCGGGCAGTTCCAGCGCCGCGATGCCGAGGAAATGCATGGAGGCGACGCCGGACACGCCGACCATGGCGCCGAGCCCGCGATGCAGCCGGTTGTCGCGCATCAGCACGATGACGGCGCCGAGGGCCACGCCCGCCACGCCGAGAACCAGGGAGAACAGGGTCAGGGGCAGACCATAGCGGACCTCGCCGCCGGCGTCGTATCCCTGCATGGCCAGGAAATGGGTGGAGAAGGCGGTCACGCCGCCCACAACCACTGCGAGCAGGGCGGCCTCGCGCCGGCGGGTGCGCTGAAGCGCGCGCGCCTCGACCAGCAGCCGGAAGGCGGCGCCCAGACCCAGGATGCACAGCACCCCGGCCGCCAGCGTCCAGCGCCAGTCGTGCTCAATCGTCAGGCAGTACAGGATACGGTTCAAATCGTCCCCTCTTGGCCGGACAGCATTCGGCAAAGGGGTGAAGAAACCGTGCCCTGCGGTGAAGCTTTAGGCGGTGACCTCGAGCTCGACCTCGACCTCGAATTCCTGGCCGAGGACGGAGGTCGGGTTGATCTGGGCGCGATCGCGGCGAACCTCGAAGTGCAGGTGCGGACCGGTGGAGCGGCCGGTCGAGCCGACCAGGCCGATGCGCTCGCCCGAGCCCAGACGGTCGCCGCTGGCGACATCGATACGGCTCAGGTGGGCGTACAGGGTGCTCATGCCATTCGGATGGCGCACCTCGATGAAGCGGCCGTAGCCCCCGGCGTCATAGCCGGTGCGTTCCACCTCGCCCTCGGCGGCCACGAAGACGCTGGTGCCTTGCGGCGCGGCGATGTCGACGCCCTTGTGCTGGCGGGCGCGGGCCTCCCCGGCGAGGCGGCGCAGACCGAAGGCGGAGTTGACGGCGTAGCCCTTCAGCGGCGCCACGAAGGCGATCAGCCGGGTCATCGGACCGGCCGGGCGGGCGACGGCGGTTACCGGCGGGGCTTCGGGCACGGCCGGTTCGGCCTCGGCAGGGGTGACATAGGGTTCAGGCGTCGGGGCGGCGGCCATGGCCAGCACGGCGACCGAGGCCAGCGCGGCGACTTGACCGGAATGAAACAGGAACGACCGTACGGTCGGCAACAGGCGTCGCATGGGCGGCGTCAGCTCCGTCTTTTCGGCTCGAATTGAGCAGTGAAGGCGCCGACGGGCCGCGAACAACGCGACGCTCTCGGCCGGCGACCGGGAGGACGTCTTTCCTACGGGTCGGGCTGGGCGACTTTGGGGCCGAAAAGGTTCCGTCGGGGCGACAGGTGGTCGCAGCGGGACTATAAAAAAGCGTGACTAATCAATGAAATCACGGGCCCGCAAAAAAGGCGCGCCGCCCGAAAGGCGACGCGCCCGGGGTCGGGATTCGGTCCGGCTACTGCAGCGGAAGGCGGAAGGTGACGGCCCCGACATGGCTGTCTGCGGCGTCGCCGAAGCGGCCACGATAGCCGAGCGAGACCGTGCCCGGTCCGACGTCCGCCTCGAGCCCGGCGGAGGCGATCAGCGAGCCGCCGAACGGATCGCCGAAGTCGCGCTCCAGCACCTGGGCGGGATTGCCGACAATGCCGACACGGACGGCGTCGCTGCTGTCGCCGAAGCTGTCGCGATAGCCGCCCTCGACCCAGAAATTCATCCCGTCGCCTCCGCCTTCGGCCCGCAGCGAGACCTCGCCGCTGGCGGACTGCACGGTGCGGTCCTGATACTCGTACTGGGCGGCGATGCCCTGTTCGACGTAGCCGTTGACGTCGGTCGAGACGAAGTTGACCGCCACGCGCGGCGACAGTGCGATGCCGCCCATGTCGAACCAGGTTCCCGCCTGGATGCGGGCGCCCAGGCTGCCGCCGCTGGTGTCGCCGGTATGGACCACCGGGGCCAGGGAGGTGACGCGGGTGATCTCGTCGTACTGTTCGATGGAACCGCCGGCCACGGCGTTGACGAACATGCCGCCCGAGCGCCAGCCGGCGTAGAAGTCGAGGGCGTAGGTCTCGACATCGAACGCCATCGGCCCGGCCTCGACGTCGGCCGTGCGGAAGACGCCCGCCAGACCCCAGCGCAGGCTGTCCGACACGACCTGATCGATGCCGACCCGCGCGCCCCAGCCGGTGGCCTCCGCCTCGGCCACCACGCCGCGGGCGTCGGTCGAGACCGAATCGTACAGGGCGCCGAAGGTCATCTGCGTGCCCGGCTGCCAGGCCGCGCGCTTCGACAGTCCTTCACTGGTCAGATCCAGCAGGTCCTCGCGCTGGCGGAAGGCGGTCTCGGCCTGCACCGTCGACTGGGCGCCGAGGTCGCCGTAGTACAGGTAATCGTTGGCGAGGGAGGCGATCAGCCGGTGCCCGGCGGCGGTCGGGTGCACGCCGTCCCAGTAGAGATAGCTGTCGGGGTCGGCGCAGACGGTCAGCGTGGTCTGGTTGAAGCAGGCGCTGCTCGCATTGGTCAGGCCGAAGGCCCCGGGAGCCCCCGCCAAGGTGTCGCTGATCTTGTACAGGTCCATCAGGATGATGTTGCTGTTCGGGTTGTTCGCGGCGACCGTGAACAGGCCTGCCGACAGGGCCGAGTTGAAGGTCGTCCCGGAGAAGTCGGCCAGCGCCGAGCCCTGCTGGCCGACCAGCGGGTTGCTGGCCGAGAACTGCGGCGTGATGCCCATGCGCGGCAGGTTGGTGACCAGGATGGTGCCGGCCCCCGCCGAGGCCACGCTGTCGACGATGAAGTTGATGTCGCCGGCCGCGCTGGTGGCCACGGCCTGCATGGTCGCCTGGGCTGTCGCCGGATTGCCGGCGGCGGCGGGGAAGGCCTGGAAGATGTTGTTGGCGCCGCCAAGGATGCTGACCAGATCGTTGTCGCCGAAGGTTCCGCCGCCGCCGAGATAGGCCAGCAGCTGGTTGCGCATGCCCGGCGGGTTGGCGGCGTTGTCGGTGCGCGCGCCGCCGAAGGCGTAGTTGACGCTGCCGGTCACCGGGGCGCCGGCGGTGTAGCGACCGGCGTTGAAGCCCAGCAGCTCCGTGAACACCGGGCCGTTGGAGAACCGGCCCTGGTAGTAGGGAGGCGACACCGGGTTGGTCCCGCCGGTGACGGCGTAAAGATTGCCGTTGTCGCTCAGGCTGTCGCCGAAGACGACCAGACGGCCGTAGGTCTGGGCGTTGGCGGTCGATGCGATCACGCCGACGGCGGCGACGGCCAGCGCGGCGGCGGCCGCGTTGCGCAGGAAACGAGACATGGAAAACCTCCCTCGGTCGACGACACGCGACCGTTGCGGCCAGTCTGCGCCGCTTTGCCCTCCACGCAAGATGCCGCCGGGGAAGCTTTTCAGTACAAGGTCCGGAAGCGAAGCGTTCCGGACACACCCTTCAGGGCCCGCAGCGCGCCCGGTTCGTAGCCGCGGTCGACGTCGGTGATGACGTAGCCGGTGCGCTCGTCCGTCTTCAGGTGCTGGCCGAGGATGTTCAGGCCCGAGGCGGCCAGGGCGCGGTTCAGTTCGGCCAGCACGCCGGGCTGGTTGCGGTGGATGTGCAGGATGCGGTGCGCGCCCGAAACCTCGGCCAGCTGCACGTTGGGCAGGTTGACGCAGAAGGTGGTGTCGCCGCGATTGAGGTAGCCCAGCAGCCGGTCGGCGGCGAACTCGGCGATGGCCTCCTGGGCCTCCTCGGTCGACCCGCCGATGTGAGGGGTCAGGATCACGTTCCTCAGCCCGCGGAGGGGGCTGTCGAATAGATCGGCGTTGGTCGCCGGCTCGTCGGGGAAGACGTCGATCGCGGCCCCGCCGATGCGGCCGGAGCCCAGCGCCTGGGCGAGGGCGCCGACATCGACCACATGGCCCCGCGACAGGTTCAGCAGCATGGCGCCCGGCTTCATCCGCGACAGCTCGGCCGCGCCGATCAGGGCCGTATTCTCGCTCCGGCCGTCGACGTGCAGGCTGACGACGTCGCTCTCGGCCAGCAGGACGTCCAGCGACGGCGCGCGGCGGGCGTTGCCCAGGGCCAGCCGTTCGGTCAGGTCGTGGAACACCACCCGCATGCCCAGCGCCTCGGCCAGAACCGACAGCTGCGAGCCGATCGCCCCGTAGCCGACGATGCCCAGGGTCTTGCC